>JAKAUH010000681.1 GCA_021818605.1 Planctomycetota bacterium | reverse complement strand
CACGTCAACTGCGACGTATCGACGATCTGTGTGGGTATGGGCATGTCCGCCGCGGCGATGATCCTCGCCGGCGGCGCGCCCGGCAAACGCTTCGCCCTGCCAGACTCCAAGATCATGATCCACCAGCCGTACGGCCAGGTCGGCGGGCAGGTCTCCGATATCGAGATCCAGGCCGAGGAGATCGTGAAGAGCAAGCAGGTGATCAACGAGATTCTGGCCCGCCACACGGGTCAGCCGATCGAACGCGTCGCCAGGGATACAGAGCGCGACCGGTATCTGAACGCTACCCAGGCCAAGGAGTACGGCCTGGTGGACGAAGTCGTCGGTCGGATCACGCCCGACAAGGAGCGGCCGGTCTCCGTCACCTGATCCGCCCGAGACGAGCCCCGATCTGACCCGCCCGGATTTGATCCGATCCGATCCGGACCGCGTCCCGAGGGTCGCAACCCGATTCCAGGTGCCGGCGCCCCGCGGCGGTCCACGGCAGGTTTGAAACAGCAAGCGACTCGCAGCCGCGACTCATGTCAGGAGCGGCTCCCCGACCGGGCGGGCAGACGGCCGCCATCCGTCGATCGATCAGGCGGTGGGCCCGAACCGGGTATCCCGAATTTAACCGACCGGACTTGCCCGGACCGACGGCTCCTCTTTAGCGAAGGGCGCACCCATGCCACTCGTCCCGATCGTCATCGAACGCAGCGGCCGCGAAGAGCGGGCGATGGATATCTACTCCCGCCTGCTACAGGACCGCATCATCATCCTGGGATCGGCCATCGACGACACGGTCGCCAACCTGGTCGTCGCGCAGATGCTCGTCCTGGCCCATCAGGATGCGAAGGCCGACATTCACCTGTATATTAACAGCCCCGGCGGCAGCGTGACGGCCGGCCTGGCGATCTACGACACGATGCAATGGGTCTCGTGCGACGTGGCCACCTACTGCATCGGGCAGTGCGCCAGCATGGGTTCGCTGCTCATGTCGGCCGGCGCCAAGGGGAAGCGAAACGCCCTGCCGCATAGCCGGATCATGATCCATCAACCGCTGGCCGGCATGGAAGGCACGGCCACCGAGATCATGATCCACGCCGAGGAATTCATCCGGATGAAGCGGCAGCTCAACCAGATCTACCAGAAGCACACCGGCCAGACGCTGGAGCGGCTTCAGGAGGATACTGATCGCGACCGCTTCATGTCTCCCGAGGAAGCGCGTGAGTACGGCCTGATCGACAACGTCGTGGATCGTGAGCCGCCGATCCCCCTCAATCCAAACCCTGTTCCCTGAGCGACCTTGCGAGCAGAGACGAATTCGGACGCCAGCCAGGAATACGAGCCAGACCGACCCGTCGTCAGGGTAGAAAGCTTGCAACAATCCGCGACTGGGCTGGAAGTCAACGGAAAAGCGGGGGCGAAGCAGGTCATTTGCCTTTCGGGAACACCCGAATCCGTGAGTCTGTCCCACGGAACCCGGGCCGGGGAGTTGGCCGAAAAGACAGGAAGGGAGGATGTACGATACGTGTCACGTGGGCAGACGTGAGTCTCCTCCGGGGATCCTGGGCCAGGCGATCCTTGTAATGAGCGGTCGAGCCGCATGATGTACCAGTACCTTGATCCCAAGCCGGAGGGAGCAATCTTTCAGAAGAGGTCAAAGCCTCAAGGGCGTGAGAGCTCTCCCCACGACACTGGTGCCAGTATCGCGAACTGGCGGAAATCGACCATACAAGGGCGTCACAACCGGTTGTCAGCCCGGAATTTCTTGATGCGGTCGACAAGTATCGCGAACTGGCGGAAATCGACCATACAAGGGCGTCACAACGGGCCGCCTCGTCGCGCCCTTTCAGGGCTCGCGGCCGGGTGAAGTCCTCCCCGTCCGCTGCCGCCCCGCGAGGCCCATCCACCGTCGCAGGTCGGGATCGTCCAGCAACCGGGCGATCTGGCTGGCCGGGTTGCCGGGCTCTGACAAGAGCCCGGTCAGTCCGTCGGTGACCGTGTACGTCACCCCGCCAATCCGGCTGGCGACCACGGGAATCCCCAACGCCATCGCCTTCACCGACGTGATGCTGTCCGTCCTGCGCGATTGTGGGCACCAGACAGGTATCCGCCGAGCGGTAGTGGCCAGGCCTGGTGCGTCTCTGGGTCGGCCTGGCCTCGATGTGCGGCTCAGAGCCCGGGCAGTAGCGGTAGAGCTCCTTTTCGCAGGCCGTGGATCTCGATGACGCGGTCCACGCGTCGGGTGCTGACCTGGAAGCCGGCCTGGCGAAACTTCCGGGCGATGATGTCGGCCGAGGCGTCGGGAACGAGGAAGCGGTGGCGGATGACCTGGCGTTCGACCTCGTCGGTGCGGAGGTGGTTGGTCCTGGGGCCGCGTTTTTGGGGCTGGAGAACACCCGGCCGTGCCGCTCAAATAGATTGAGCATTTGACAATAGCCTTGTCGGGTGATGCCGTGCTTGAGGGCAGCGCCGGGGGCGCCGGGGCCGTCGCATTGGCCCTCGACGAGCCAGGGGCAAAGATCGGACCGAGGTGTCGGATCGACCAAGGGCGAAATGCTCTGGCTCTCCGCCAGATCGTTGCGGAGATTGAAAAACAATCGGCCCCAAAGAATCGCTGCCTTGAGGCCACGGCGACGATCGACGACAATGCGAGGATGGCACGAGGTGCCGAGCCGAGCCGAGCCGGGCCGAGCCCGGCCCGCAACGGTCCGACCGGCCGGCCCGACCGTGTCCGCGCCCGACCCACCCACCCGCCCAGCCGAACGGCGGCGGCCGGCTCAACAGCCCCCGTCGGCCAGCCCGGTCCCGCGAAAGCCGATTTCCATGAAGCCCACCACTCCCCACCACCGCCAGGACCGGCCCCACCCTGGACCCGACCCGCTCACTCGCCGGGCCGCCACGGCGCTGACTCTCGCGGTGCTCTTCGCCGTGACCGCACTCGTTCACGCTGGCGAACCGAAGTCAAGGACCGACCCGGATCGCTCCCGCGCGAAGCGAACGGTCGACTTCAACCGCGACGTCCGGCCGGTCCTGGCGAAGAACTGCTACGCCTGCCACGGCCGGGACGAGGCCAGGCGCGAGAAGAAACTCCGGCTCGACGTGCGCGAGGCGGCCACCAGGCCGCTCGAGGATGACAACGCGGCGATCGTCCCCGGCGACCCAGATTCCAGCGAGTTGATCGAGCGGATCACCACCGACGACGTGTCCCTCCGCATGCCCCCCCGCAAGACAGGGCACCGCCTGACGCCGGCCGAGGTCCACACGCCCAAAACCAGAATTCAGCAGGGCGCTCGCTATGCCCAGCACTGGGCGCTGATCCCGCCGGCCGCCGGGTCGCTGCCAGCCGTGCGCGACGGCTCGTGGCCGCGGAACGGGATCGACCGCTGGGTCCTCGCGCGCCTGGAAGACGAGGGACTGCCGCCCTCGCTCGAGGCCGACCGATACACGCTGCTCCGCCGCGTCAGCCTGGATCTGCGCGGATTGCCGCCCAGCCCGGCCGAGGTCGATCGCTTCGTCAAGGACACCCAGCCGGGCGCGTACGAGCGAGCCGTCGACCAATTCCTCGATGACCCGGCTTATGGCGAGCGCTGGGCGCGGATGTGGCTCGACCTGGCGCGCTATGCGGACTCGGCCGGCTACGGCTCGGACCCGCTCCGGCCGGATATCTGGCCGTATCGCGACTGGGTCATTGCGGCGTTCAACGGGAACCTGCCGTACGACCGGTTCACCCTGCTCCAGATCGCCGGGGACCTGACCGAGCACCCCACGCTCGACGACCGGATCGCCACGGCGTTCCACCGCAACACGATGACCAACACCGAGGGCGGCACCGACGACGAGGAGTTTCGCGTCGCCGCGATCAAGGACCGGGTCGACACCACGATGCAGGTCTGGATGGGCCTGACAGCCGGCTGTGCCAAGTGCCACAGCCACAAGTTTGACCCGATCACCCAGGAGGAGTATTACCGGCTCTACGCGATCTTCAACCAGACCGCCGACGCCGACCGCGGCGACGAGTCGCCGACGGTTCCGTTCCCCCTGCCGGCAATCGCGAAGAAGAACCGCGAGATCGACGTGAAGATCACCGCCCTCCGCTCCCATCTGAGCAAGACCACGCCCGCCGCCGAGGCCGCGAAGATCAAGGCCCAGGTTGCCGGGCTCGAGAAATCCCGGCCGAAGCCGCCGAACGTCCCCGTGATGCAGGAGCTGCCACCCTCCGGCCGTCGCAAGACGCACCTGCTGCGCAAGGGGAACTTCCTCGACCCCGGCCAGACCGTCGAGCCGGGCGTCCCGGCGGCGCTCCACCCGCTGCCCTCGGACAAGGCGGCGGACCGGATGGCGCTGGCGCGCTGGCTTGTCGACCCGGCGAATCCGCTGACGGGGCGCGTCGCCGTGAACCGCTACTGGGCGCAGCTCTTCGGCGTCGGGCTGGTCGAGACCGAGGAGGACTTCGGCACGCAGGGCGAGCCGCCGAGCCATCCCGAACTGCTCGACTGGCTGGCGGTGCACTACCGCGAATCGGGCTGGGACACCAAGGCCCTGATCCGCCTGATCGTCACCTCGGCCACGTACCGCCAGTCCTCACGAGTCCGGCCCGAGCTGATGCAGAAGGACCCGCGCAACCGGCTGCTGGCGCGGGCTCCTCGCATCCGGCTGGAGGCCGAGATGGTGCGCGACCAGGCGCTCGCGCTCTCGGGGCTGCTCAGCCACAAGGTCGGCGGGCCGAGCGTCTTTCCGCCGCAGCCGGATGGCCTCTGGCAGGCGGCGTTCAACGGTCAGCGCACCTGGTCGACCAGCCCGGGCGAGGACCGCTATCGCCGCGGGCTCTACGTCTTCTGGCGCCGCACGGTGCCCTATCCGTCGATGGCCGCGTTCGACGCTCCGAGCCGCGAGATCTGCGCGATCCGACGGGTGCGTACCAACACGCCGCTCCAGTCTTTTGTGACGATGAACGACCCGGTGTACGTCGAGGCCGCCCAGGCCCTGGCTCGCCGGATCGTCCGCGAGGGCGGAGCCGATGCAACGGCGCGGGTTCGCTACGCGCTGGGCCTCTGCCAGTGCCGCCTGCCTCGGCCCGAGCAAATCAAGCCGCTGGTCGCGCTCTACTCGGCCGAGCTTGACCGTTACCGCAAGGACCGCGCGGCGGCCGTCGCGCTGGCGACCGAACCGATCGGACCGGCTCCGGCCGGAGTGGACCCGGCCGAGCTGGCCGCGTGGACGGCGGTCGCCAATGTCCTTTTGAACCTTGACAGCGTGCTTTCCCGGGGGTGATCGGCCATGGCAAGTCATCGCAATAGCGATCTCAACCAGGACCTGGACCTCCCGTTGCACCTCCAGCAGGCGCGTGCCCAGACGCGCCGGCAGTTCCTCCGCCGGTCGCAGGCCGGGCTGGGGTCGATCTCGCTGGCGATGCTGCTCGACGGCGACGGTCGGGGCCGCTCGGGCGCGCGCGGGGCGGATCCCGGCGCTGGCCCGATCCGATCCGCCGATAACCCACTGACACCCCGGGCGCCGCACTTCGCCCCGCGCGCAAAGCGGGTGATCTACCTGCACATGTCAGGCGGCCCGCCGCAGCAGGAGCTGCTCGACGCCAAGCCGGCGCTGGTCAAGCACCACATGCAGCCCTGCCCGGACGAGCTGCTCAAGGGGCAGAAGTTCGCATTCATCAAGGGGCACCCGAAGCTCCTCGGCTCACCCTACAAGTTCGAGAGGTGGGGCGCCAGCGGCGCCGAGCTGAGCGAGCTCTTGCCCCACCTGCGCGGTGTCGCCGATGAGCTGGCGATCGTCCGCTCGATGTGGACCGATCAGTTCAACCATGCGCCGGCCGAGCTGTTCCTCTTCACCGGCTCACCGCGCAACGGCGGCGCGGCGATGGGCTCGTGGATCACGTATGGACTCGGCAGCGAGAACCAGAACCTGCCCGGCTTCGTCGTCCTGATCAGCGGCGGCACCGATCCCACCGGCGGCAAGGCACTGTGGAGCACCGGGTATCTGCCCAGCGTGTATCAGGGGGTCCAGTGCCGCAGCGTGGGCGACCCGGTACTGTACGTGGGCAACCCGAAGGGGATGGACCGAACGGATCGGCGCCGCACGCTGGATGCCCTCCGTCGGCTCAACGAGATCGAGCTCTCGGAGTTCGGCGATCCCGAGACCCTCACACGGATCAGCCAGTACGAGCTGGCGTTCCGCATGCAGATGGCCGTTCCCGACGTGATGGACATCCGCCAGGAGCCCGCCGCGATCATCGACGAGTACGGCGCCACGCCGGGCGGCTCATCGTTTGCCAACAACTGCCTGCTCGCCCGCCGCCTGGTCGAACGCGGCGTGCGCTACGTCCAGCTCTTCGACTGGGGCTGGGATTGCCACGGCACGGGCGCCGGCGACGATATCGTCAAGCATCTGCCGGCCAAGTGCCGCGAGGTCGACCGACCGATCGCCGCGCTCGTCGGCGACCTGAAGCGCCGGGGGATGCTCGACGACACACTCGTCATCTGGGGCGGCGAGTTCGGCCGTACGTCGATGAATGAGGCGCGCGGCGGGTCCAGGTTCCTCGGCCGCGACCATCACCCGCACTGCTTCAGCATCTGGATGGCCGGCGGCGGCATCAAGCCAGGCATCACCGTGGGCGCCACCGACGAGCTCGGCTACCACATCGTCGACAACCCCATCAGTATCCACGATCTCCAGGCGACCATCCTGCACCTGCTTGGCCTCGATGCGTGGAAGCTTACCTATCCCTACCAGGGCCTCGACCAGAAGCTCATCGGCCCCGAGGGCGCGGCCAGGATTCGCAAGGAGCTGCTCACGTAATCGCATCAGCAAAACTGAGGCGGCCGGGAGCGGCCGGCCATTATTCTGAACATACGAATACAACTCGGAGGCCGCGACGATGGACACCGAGAGCGCACTGGACCAGGCAGCGGAGGCGATCGTCGCGGCCGACGCGATCCTGATCGGCGCCGGCGCGGGGATGGGCGTTGACAGCGGGCTGCCCGACTTCCGCGGGCCGGAGGGTTTCTGGCGTGCGTATCCGCCGTACCAGCGGCTGGGCCTCCATTTCTCCGCGGTGGCCAACCCGCGGTGGTTCGTCGAGGACCCCGAGCTGGCCTGGGGGTTCTACGGCCACCGGATGAGGCTCTATCGCCGGACCCTGCCGCATGAAGGGTTCGGGATCCTGCGCCGCTGGGCCGATCGGCGTGTGCACGGAGGCTTCGTCTACACGTCCAATGTCGACGGCCACTTCCAGCTCGACGGGTTTGCCGATGACCGAGTGGTCGAGGTCCACGGCACGATCCGCGCGATGCAGTGTCTGAACGGCTGCGGCGTCGGGGCGTTTCCGTCCGAGTCGTACGAGGTCACGATCGACGAGACGACGATGCGGGCTGTCCGTCCGCTGCCAAAATGTCCGAGGTGCGGGTCATTGGCGCGCCCCAACATCCTGATGTTCGGCGACTGGGCCTGGGATTCGTCGCAGTCGGACGAGCAGCACCGCCGGTTGATCGACTGGCTCCGCGCGGTGAGTCAGGCGCGCACGGCGATCGTCGAACTGGGCGCCGGGCTGGCCGTGCCCACGATCCGGATCATGAGCGAGGACTTCGCCGAGCGCCCCGGCGCGACGTTGATCCGGATCAACCCGCGCGAGCCGGAGGTCCCCGAAGGGCACGTCGGCCTTCCCATGCCGGCACTCGCCGCGCTCCGGGCCATCGATGAACGGCTGGCCCGCATCGACGACCAGGGCGGTCGAGAAGGTCGGCCATGAACCTTGCAACACGTCTTTGCAGGATGGGCATTGCCCACCGATCTGAGACCTCGACCGGTGGTCAATGCCCACCCTGCAAAACGGTCTCGGAGCCTTCCGGGACGGACTCTTACCGCCTGCGCGGGCCGTCGAAGGCAGGCGGCAGGATGGCGTGCACCGCGTCGACGATCAGGTCCTCGACCTGCGGCGCGAGGCGGGACGCATGGCCGTAGTAGACCATCGAGCTATCCGCCTCATAACCTCCCTCGCTCAGGACGCGGCGTGACGGGATGTAGCACGGCACGTCGTTGCTGTAAGCGGCGACCCACAGGCGCTGGGAGTCGATCTCCCACTTGAGCCGAAGCGAGTAATCCACCACCACCTCGCCAGCGAGGAACACGATTGCCATGTCGTCGCCGAAGGTCCAGGTCTGGACGACATAGGGCACAGTCGTGTGGATCGGTTTGCCGGCATCGAGCCGCTCGACCATCGTGCGGGCGAAGAAGCCCGGGGAGCCGGGGAGCTTTCCGCGCTCGGCGAGCGCCGCACGACTGGGCGCGGGCTCCAGCGGCAACTCGAGCCGGCGGATCCGGCACGCGATACGGCCGGGCAGTGGGGTAAGGCCGGAGGGCGAGGACGCCAGGCGATGGGCCTCCGTTCCGGCGAGGGCCCCGTAGTGCTTCGCCTGGTCGAGCTTGCCCCTCGGCTCGGGGTTGGCATCGGCACCGCAGCCGATGATGGCGATCGCCGTCGCGCCAGGGACCCGGCGCTCGACCTCGTCACACGCGTAGCCCGCCCACTCGGCGCAGATCCTGTTGAACTCGCCTCCGAGCGTCGTGCAATGGCAGGCGTAGCCGAACAGCACCGCGCGGGCCTTGCCCGCGCTGTCCGATGCGATCAGCACCGGCAGGCTCCGATCGAGCGGACCGCCGGGCTGAATGCCGAGTCCGGTGCTCTTTCCCTTCTTCAAGGCGCGTCGATTCGCGGCGAAGCTCGCCTCGCCCTGGCCCCAGGCGAGTGTCGCGGGCTTGCGATCCGCCAGCGCCGCCAGCGCGGCCTTCTCGATCGCATCGGTCAGCTCGCGGGTGTAGCGGGCGATGTGCTCGGCCTGGTCGGCCGGCAACGGCTTGCCAAAGATGAACGGGAGGTTGTTGTCGAGCGCCGGGCCGCAGTGCGTGTGCGTGGCGCAGATGACGAACCGCTCGCGCTTCACGCCCACCTTCTTCTTCAACCGCGCCGCGACCTCCTCGGTGATCTGACGAACGATCGCGCAGTTGTCGATGGCCACCAGGATCGCCGGGCCGTCGCCGTCGTCGGCGCCGATCGCGATCGCCCGCGCCTTGAGCCGGCTCTCAACCCCCTGCGACTCGGTCTGGCGACTCGCGTAACCCATCAGGCGAATCGGGAAGCCGGGGGTGATGTCCACCACGGCGACGCCCACCGGCACCTCCTCGGCCGCACGGGTCCGGGTCGCGAAGGCCAGGGGAATCATCCACGCCGCAATCGCCAGCAGCACGCGGGTCGTCGCTCGGTTCATCATCGTTGGTGCCTCCAGGCAGGGTTCGATTCGATCGAGGTTGCGGCGTCTGGACTCGCCCTGGGACTCGTGTTCAGTAGCGCCAGCTTTTCACGTCCGCGCCGGGAGGCGCGGTCTTCAGCAGGCGCTCGACGATCTTGGGCGCGAACATCTGATGATAGCGCAATCGGCTGATCGCGTTGGGGCGGGTCGGGTCGCCGTTCCAGCAATGCTCGGCGCGATCGCCGTAGGCGACCTCGCCGCCGTAGGGCGGATCCTTCAGCTTCTTGAGTGCGTCCTCGACAAGGTAGACGGCATTATTCAGGTAAAAGGTATCCATGTCGCCGACATAGATGTGGATCTTGCCCTCGAGCTTCCGGCCGATCTTCGGCCAGTCGCGCTCGATGATGTGGCCCAGGTCGTAGTGCTCGCGCCAGTAGGCAGCGACCTCCCGGTCGATCACGCCCGTGCGCTTGTCCCAGATCCGTTTCGGATAGCCGTCGGGGCTGACGGGCGAGTACACGGCCTCCCAGATGTCCCACTGCTGGCCCGATCGGCTTCGCGTGCCCAGCACCAGCTCAAAGCGGTTGTCGTCCTCGATCGTCGTCCGAACGTGACCGAGGTAGTTACGTGCGCCGGGCCGCGCGACGCGATGCCACGGGCCCTCGTCGTAATACGCGTTCTGGTCCTTGTAGATGTCGACAACTGTGTACGCGCGGAAGTCGATCGGATCGGGGCAGGCGGCGAAGCAGCCGTTGTACTCGTCCGGATAAAACACCTGCGCGGCGAGTGCCTCCCAGCCGCCGGTGGATCCGCCGTAAACGAACCGCGCCCAGCCGGTGCCGAGGCAGCGATACTTGCGCTCCAGATAGGGGATCAGCTCGTAGGTGATAGCGTCGCCATAGGGCCCGAGGTTGGCCGAGTTGACCGCGTACGAGTCGTCGTAGTACGGGTTGGCGTGCTGGATCTCGACGATCACCATCCGCGGGTAGCCGGGCCCGGTCCACTCCTTGTAAAAGGCGTGCGCCAGCTCCTGCTCGATGCGGTTGTACCCGTCGAGGTGGAACCGCTCGCTGTGCACGGGCTTGAGGTTCGGATCGGGGCGCTCCTCGCGGAACCCGCCGAAGGTGTGCGGGAAATGCCCGTGGAAGATGACAAGCGGGTAGCGAGCCTCGGGGTGTTCGTCGAACCCCTCGGGCAAGAGGACGTGCGCACCCAGGAACATCGGCCGGCCCCAGAACTTGCTCAGGAGCTCGCTCTGAATCCGCTCGTGCCTGATGTACTTCGTGGTCGGCGGCTCGGCGATCGGCGGGATCACCTTGTCGAGCGTGATGGCGATCGATTGCACCGTACCGCCCGGCGCGGGCGGCTCGATCGTGACATCGGCCGGCGCGCTGTACCGATTCCCGGGCGCCTTGTTCCACTGCTGCCCCTCGCCGCGATCCATCGGCAGCTTGACGACGTGACCGTCGGCGCGGTGGAACGTCTCATAGCGATGCAGAAGTGCCTGCACGCGGTACTTGCCCGGCGGCACCAGGCGGAGGCTCTCGAGCGGGTATCCCAGCGCCTTCTCGTCGACGACCGCACCCTGACCGGGCGCGAGCCCCTCGACGTCAACGCCGAAGATCTGCTGCGTGCGAACGTTCTGGGCGATCTGGAACCGCGGTTCGCCGTCCTTCTGGGTCGACAGGATCACCAGTAGCCGGCCATCGAGAGGCTGGCTGCTCACGTCGGGTCCGAAGCGCACGATGAATCGCGGCGCGGGACCCTTCGCGGCATCGGCCGGCGCCTCAGCGCGGCCGATCATCGGCGAGGCGAGGACCACCACCGCGGATGCGGCGATGAGGAGGGACCGTCGCCAGTTGTCCGACATCCGGATTCTCGGCCGGGCCGCGTGCTGCGTGCTCATTGTGGGATGTCCGC
>JAKAUH010000090.1 GCA_021818605.1 Planctomycetota bacterium | reverse complement strand
TCCTTCCGATCACTCGCCACTCGCCACTCGCCACTCGCCACTCGACGGGGCGCCCGCGAAGGCCCGTCCCTCGGCCCTGAAGCAGACCCGCCAGGCATTCCTCGAGACGGTGGAATTCACCGCCGTCGATTTTCTGGCGGACGACCCCGACCGCGATGCCGAGATCCGCGCGCGGTTCGGCCCGCAGGTCGCCGAGCTGGTCCGGCGCGACCGGCAGCAGAACGTCCGCCGGGCGTTCCGCAGCTTCCCGCTGCACGAGCTGCCGCTGTCCTCGCGGACGATCAACCCGTTCGCGCTGTACGAGACCTATCTCGCCGGCGGGCGAGTCATGCTCCTGCCGTTCCACGCGATGGGCGCCGTCGCGCGGGCGCTGGGCCTGGCGATCCGCAGCGTCTACCGCGTCGTCGGCGAGATCCTCCACCCGCGCGTCGACCAGGACGACAGCGTCCCGGCCGACACGTACTGGGCGGCCCTGCGCAAGATCCACCGGATGCGGAAACCTGTTTTCATGGGTTCGCTCTGGCTCCGCGCCCGGTTCGACGTCGAGTACCTCGGCCTGCCGCTCCCGACCGCGCCGGCGAACATCGCCGCCGAGTCGGTGATGGAGGCCGACCTCGACTACATCGGCGCGACGCGGCAGGACCGGATCATCGCCGAGCAGGTGCGCCGCGAGCACCAGGTCCGGATCGAGTGGACCGCGCGCTGGCTCCGGCGGTTCGGCTGGTCGTTCGACGAGCTGCCGGGGTATCTCGCCGTCGAGGTGCCGTACCTGATCAACCGGGGAGGCGAGGCGCTCCGCGCCCTGGTCGCCGCCTGCGTCCTCGACCACGACGACATCGCGACCCTGGCGCTGTCGATCGAGGGGCTCTCCCGGGTCATGGAGCACGCCGCCGATCCGTCGCAGAGCCCGGCCGTCCTGCCGCCGGGCCTCCCCGATCCGGTCGTCAGCCTGCGGGCGCTGTGGCACCCGGTCCACCGCATCCGCCGCCCGATCGCCGGCCTGTTCGGCCTCCCCTGCTTCCCCGCCTACGACGCCCGCCAGCGGCGCCGGATCCTCGAGTATTTCCGCCGCCACCGCCGCACCGTCCGCGGCTGGATCCGCGTCGTCCTCGGCCAGGGCGGCCCCGACCCGTGGGACACCGTCCGCTCCCGGATGCGCGACGTGTTGCTCCGCACCGATCTCTGGAGCGACCAGATCCTCGTCCTCCGCGCCGTCCAGACGCTTACCATGCTTGACGTCCAGCACAACTGCGAACTGGTCTGGAACCTCGGCGGCTACACCCGCGCCGCCGAGCCGCGCGAGTCCGAGTCCGACCCCGACGATCCCCCTCGCCCCGAAAATCAGGCCGTCCCCACGATCCCCATGGCCTCCTGATCATAACTATGTAGAGTTCGCATATATGGAGTATGTGCATGGCGTGAAAGTTCGTCGGCGCGATCCGTTGGGCTGGCCACGCGGAGTGTTGAGCGCGATGGAGCCATCGAAATCCCCGAAAATCCGCATTTCGGAATCTCAAATACGGACGTCGTCGCCGACGGCTCGCAACGAGGCAAGGATAGTCGGTTTGGGCGGCGACGTCGGCGCGACGCGCACGTCGGCCATATTCCTCCTCCGCGCAGCGGCTAGTCGAACTCTCGGCAATTCAGCGTTCGCGCCCTTCCCACCGTATCCTGAATCCCCGGACACCGAAAAACAGGTCACGAACCGCCTGGGGTGCTCGGACGATCCCGAGAGCGAGCACGGGCGCGATGAGCCAACCCCAGTAGAAGTTGGCCGGCTGGCCGATAATCGAGAACAAGGCGAGATAGCAGACGGCCGTGAGCTTCATCGGTGTCGCGCCGCGCGCGGGCCAGCCCAGCAATCCTAGGATCGCGAGCGGCACATAGAGGGCGGTCACCCAGGCGGGGAGGACCGCCAGGAGGAAGTTCATCCGGGACGTTTAGAGGATTGATGTCACGCCGCCGAAGGCGACCCAAGCCAAGGTACGATCGAACGAGAAGCCGGCCCCTCGCCATGCGGCCTCCTGGCTGTGGAGGCAGAATAGGAGGCCTGACCCCACCAGCACTGCCAGCCAGGCGGCGAGCTCCTTCCACCAACGTCGCCAGCCGGCGAGGCCCAGCATGACCAGGTAGAACGGCAGCACCAGCTCGCGCAGGGCCAGGGCGATCGAGCCCGTCGCGATCGCCCCCAGCCAACGATCGTCGAAGGAAAAGCACAACGAGATCAGCACGAGGGTTCCGGCCCAGAATTCCACGAAATAGGTCGGCCCAGGGAAGGTAATCCAGGCATCGGCAACCGTCAGCAATGCTACGACGGCGAGCTGCATGGGCAAGCTCAGATCGCGTGCAGCGAGAAAAGACGCCATTCCGATGGCCAGGAGGACGCAGGCCTCCAGGATGATGCCGGCCCACGAAGGATCGGGCAGGTTGCCAAATATCCAGGCATATGTGAGTAGTCTACAATTGAACACTGATCGCGTGGGATAGCCATGCGCTTGGAGCTCGATCGCGGTCGCGTCGTAGTAACCCTCTCCAGCGTGGACGCGATCCGTGACGGCACGGAAGACCAGGGAGTCACTCAACTCGCTCGCCAGGTCGCTGATGCGAATCGCACGAACGGATCCTGACCGAAAGATGCCCGCAGACACGAAGGCGAGCGAGAACGACACGATCGCGAGGGCCTGCCAGGGGCGAAGCGTAGCATAGAGGGTCATGAGGCCTTGTGACTCATCCTCAGGGTTCGGATGTCGCTCTGGGGAGTCGGATCCGGTGGCCGGCATTTGGCCCTGGGCCGCTGGCGGAGACCTTTCCCCGGTGATCCGTATTCCCACGGTCGTCGTCCCCATCGACGAGGGTGCGCCGGGCACCGAGTCCCTTCCTCCTCCAGATTTCGATGCCACGGAAGGTCGTCTCCGGCTCGTAAAGGCGATCGATTGTCTCCTTGAGCCGGGCGAAGTCGGACAGATTCGAGTCCTTGAATTCCGAGGGGCACCAGACCACAATCGAGTTCGGAGATCGCTCTAGCTTCTCGACGAATGCCTCTTCATCGTCGGGACGAACATACCTCAGCCAGGCCAGAGACTCGGCTGGAAACGCCGAGAGACGGCCGGTCGGGCCGGTGATCGCTAGGGGATAGGCGAGCGCGTTCGCCACCAGCAACCCGGGACGCAGTCGGGTCTTGATGTAGTGAAGGACCTCCTCGTACTCTCGCTGCGAGTACGGGCCCACGTAACCGCTTGGGTAGATCACCGGCGCATAACCCTGCTGTAGCTGGTGCCAGCTCGCGTATAACCAGGGAGTCTCACGCGAAGGACGCGGGTACTGAGCGCACATCGTGGCCAGCAGCAGGGCAGCTCCGAGTCTCCTCCATGATCCGCGCGAGCGAACTCGGAAGACTAAGTGTCCGCACAGGATTAATCGTTACGCTCGTGTCTCGTTATCGCTTATATTCCTGGGCGACGCCGCGTTTGTGTGTAACGATTATTCTTTGCCGCGCCCTAACCCGGCGACAGTCGCCATAACGATGCTCGAGATCAGAAACCTGGGGATGTACAGGTAGTCGTGCTGGCGTGGGCTGATGGGCTTGTAAAGAACTGACGCAATCATCGCCACCAGCCACACGCGTGCGAGCCGGCGATCTCGCGAGCGGGGGCAACATACCAGGACCGCAGCTGTCGCGATGGGGATGGCGACGCGCCCCTGTGCCAGGAGTCCCGATACCCGGTCTATCAAGATCGCCGGTGTCAAGGGATTCCGAATCCCTCCGTACGCCGCCCGATGCAGGGAGCGAAGGAAGTCATCCAGGACGCCAGCGAGCAGGAGGGGAGCGAACATCAAGGCGAAGCAACCGGTGACTACCAGTGCAAACTCGAGCTCACTCCGTGTGACGGAGCGCCCACTTGTCGCTACTCCACGCGGCCCGCTCGCGATGGCCAGGCCAGCGGCCGGCAAGAACAATGCGGCCTGCGGTCGCGTCGCCACCGCCAGGGCCATCGCCGTCGCCGCTGCGAAGTGCACCTGCCGCTTCGGCCAACCCTGGATGAGCATCAGGGCGACGGCTGCCAGGAGCGACGCATGCCAGTCGCGCTCGCCGATCATGGTATAGTCCAGGGGTAGATAATAACGCAAGAATAGGGACAGTCCCAGGAGCCCTGGCAGCGCTGTGGCGAAAACGCGCTCGCTCCAGAGGATCATGACCGCAGCAAGGACAAAGACCAGAGCTGCATCGAAGGCGAGGATGGGCACGGTGCGCCCCCAGCCGAACGTCTTGCCGAGAAGCCAGTACAGGTAGATCGTCGGCGGCGGGTTGTTCGCGTACAGATCGCGATAAGGAAGGACACCGGCATCCCACGACCGGGCAAGAGTCGCGAAGACGTCGTGGTCCGGCGACCAGGGCCATTCCAGGTAGCTGACGAGCCAGCAATCGACGTGGATAATACAGAACCCGGCCAGGATCCCAATCACGAGGCGATACACGACACAATAACCGCATCGCTGAAGCGAGGACATCCCGTTGATCGGCCAAGTCCGGCCCGAGCGACGGTCATCAGCGAGGGGCGACAACATGCCGCAGTATCTCCTCGGGTTTCAGGACGAACCAGTAGCTCATCGCGCCCGCGAGAACGTCGAAAAACGATCGGAATGGTAACTCGGGGAACTTCTCGCGAATGACGGCCATGGTGAAGAGCTCCTCGTCCGCCCAGACACCAGAACGACCCCCAACAGTCCGATTGAGCCAGAGCAAGAATCGCAGGTGAGGGACGTCCGCCGGGAGGTGGAGCAACACGGTTTTCCTGGCGACGCGCGCATGCTCTCGGAGTAGGCACCGCTGCTTCCTGTCCGGGAAGTGCTCCAGCAGTCCCAGCGAGTACACCAGGTCAAAAGTCGCATCGCGGAACGGAAGTAACAGCCCGTCCGCGATGAGGACGTCGCAACCCATCGCGTTTCGTTTCGCCAGGCGGCACGCGAGAGCAGTCTTGTCAACACCGCTACAGGCGGCGCCGGTGGTTCGGCGTAGCGCCTTGAGGGTCGCCCCTGTTCCCACCCCAACCTCGAGGTAGGAGCCGACGGGGCCTCCCAGGCGCCTGATCCGTTTCGCGAACAGTGGCCCGTGGTAGATGGTGCGGGCAAGGTGGACGACTGGGATGAGCGGCCACGGGCCAGGGCGGTCCGAGAAATAGCGGGTCCACATGGGCTCGCTATTGTCATGGGCCACCTCTCGGGAGCATCGCGAAAGTGAGCGGCCCATGGAATCCGAATCTCCTGAGTCGAGCGTGCCGGACACACGAATCTCGGATCCAGGCCGGTTCAAAACCTACCCCCAAGGGGATGAAGCCGCCTCGCCGAACGCCTCATGAGCCGCGGCCGGCCCGCGACACCATGCGCCCGCACGGCGCAAATCGCGGTGAACCTCAACGAGCTCCCGCCGAAAAAGCAACCGTCTCAATCCGTCGGCACCATGCGCTCCTCAACCTGTGATCTGGGCGGGCGGGGCGCCTCTCCTTCGCCTCAAGAAACGCAACACTAGGATAGCCCCAATAATTACCGACGTCGCGGCAAATACATAGAAATAGGCAGGACCCCTGCGGGGCAAGCGAGGTCCGGTGGTCCCTCTCTTCTCGACAAAGTTCGCCCCGTCCCATGCGAGGCGGATGTGGTTGATATCCCCGTCCCTGACCAGCGGAGCACCTTCGGGAGGGCCCAATGCCCGCCAATCCAGCAGGCTACCGTCCACCCCATGATCGAAGTCAGCCTGCTCGACGTCGATCACTTCATGAAGCTTCAGGGCGCCAGCCTCATACCTCTTGAAATCGATCTGACTTGGAAACCGACTGGGCCGGTCCTGGGGAGGATCGTACTCGATCTGCGCCTCAAAACGGAGACGTGGGGGATGCCCACGGTCATCTCCTTCACATTCAATCCGAATTGGCAAGCCCGCCCTGTTGTAATGGTAGGTTCGTGACCAGCAATTCGGTGCGATGAAGGTTTCGACAGGGCCTGACTCCGAATCGCGAGACTTCCAGTTCACGCTCGTAGAAGCAATTCGGATCACGTCATTCATCGTATAGTTGTGAAGGATTTCCATCTGCTGGCAGAAGATTCCAAGCAGCCGCGGGTCGAAAAGTTCGGGTGCGACCACCGGCCTGTCCTTCGTGTACTCCCGGACGGCGTAATTGTTGTCCATCTCGTCAATGAGACGGTAGGTAGTGCCGTCGTATGAGAACCTGTCAAGATGCCTGTTGTTCCCGGAATCTGGGTCATTGATCTCCGTGCGGTCCAGCCGAAATCTTTTCTTGTCGGAAGTAAACCAGTAGTGATAGGTCGATCGGCGCCCGTCCTTCGCGTCGGCGGATTCCGCGACGAATCGGACGGCGATCGTCACCTCGCCTGACCGAATACCCGCGCGCTCCGCCACGATCTTTGCCAGCAAGGAGTCCTTCGAAGGGTCCGATGGTGGCGCAAACAACAACGCTGCGACCAGCGGGAGAACGGTCGTGAAGAGAGCGGACATTGCAAGGATCTCCCGTGAAAAATTGTTGTGATGCTGCTCCCAATGGTCCAATAGGCAGAGAAACGCCGACTCCTGACTCCCCCGCATCAGCAGGAGAGGTTCGATGGAATCACCCAATTGTCCCTGAACTGAAACACATCAGCAAAAACAATCAAAATGCTTGATCTCTGCCTCAAAGTTGGTCGTCCCGTGGCCGGGCTTCCCGGTGTCATTGCCATGTCGAAGTTCATTTACATGGCAATGACGCTCCCAGGTGGATTGCTCAGCCCGCCACACAACTACCGTTATCGGGGATGATGGACGGCGTGAACTTCGTCGAACCTTTCGACGGCTGACAGTTGGTGCCATCGGTAATGCAGAGCCCACCGTCTCCGCAGGCCACGTTCACGCCCTTCGTGCAATTGTCCGTCGGAAGGGCATTCTTGGATGTGCACTGATACCATCCGCCAGCAGGCGGCGTAATGGGCGTGAACCAGGACACGCAGGTCTGCTGGGTGCATGAACGGCCGGATCCGCAGGGATTGGTATTGCCGGTGCTCTGGGGGATCTGACCTGTGCAGGGGGGCGTCTGCCCGCTGGTGGTCTCGGGGAACCAGACTACCGCCAGCACGACAAGTGCCAGGGATGCGGACATGCCCAGGAGAATCCGCGCGAGCGGCGCGGAGAATCTCATCGCTCGGCCCGGTGTCTGCGACGACTTCATTGTGGACTCCTCGGGGCAAGGGTGCTCAGCTCAGGGAGGCTCTGGAAAATGGGCCCGTTGCCCATTTCGCTCGACGGCACCGTGGCGGATCATTTACCGTTGCGACAGCACAGCGGATGGCTTTCAATAACTTTTGAACATTCAATGGTTTCGACCTGGTGAGATTTCCCCGCTCGTCGGTGCTGAAGAACGGTCCTCGATCATCACCGGGACTCGGAACACGGGCTCGCTCGCCACCGAGGTCGAGAATTGCACCCAGTGCGGCCCCTCAAGCGAGATGGCCTCGTCCGGTAGCTTCGATTCGTCTATCCAGAATTTGATGTGAAAAGCCTTGCAATCTTGATCCAGGCTGGAGTCAATCAATTTCCACTTGATGTAGGCGTCGGATGTCTCGATCCCCCGGATGCGGAATTCGTCGACCGTCCCCGGTTTCAATGAGAGCGAATCCACCTGTCGATCCCGGAGATCGACGCTCGTCGCCGATGTCGCGATGGATGGCAGGACATCCAGGTTGATCGGGAGGATGAGGGTGTACTCGGTGATCTCCTGCCCGATCCGATACGAAATGGCGATCGCCATGTCATCGAGGCGTCCCCGGCGGCCCATGGTATCGATGTCTCCGCGGACATCAACCGAGCCTCCAGGGCTGAGCGAAAAGTCTTGAGGGAGATCGATCTGGGTGCACGAACAGGGACGCAGGATGTTTGTTATTTTAACTGTGTGCCGGGCCGTGTTCTTGATGGTGAAGGCGAAGGGGTTGTGCTCGACTTGTCTGAGCTCGCCAAGGGAGATGTCGGCCGGGACGGCGACCAACGCCGCAAACGCTCCTGCGGGAGTCGCGGCAAGCAACCAGGTCAGGCCGGCCGTGAACAGGAAAGCGATTAGTTCTACAGCGGAAGAACATCGCGGGGCCTGTCGCTTCCCCCTGGAAACGCCGGGTTTACGCCATGGCAAACTGCGACCCGAATGGCGGGATGCTGCCGGGTCGTCGCCGCAATGCCTGGCTTGGCAAGGGATACCGAGGGGCCAGCCAAACTCCTTCCGCTGTAGAATTAGCAGGAGGAGGTCAAGCCAGTTCGGACGCTTCGCCGGTCGTTTCATCGGTGCCTTCTCCCTGTGCGCGACTTCGCACTCTCGTGGAGAACCTCAAGCACGGATTTCCCAGAATTAGGATGTTAAGAGAGCCGCCGGGCCGTGTCAATCGCCGGCCGCCACCGGACCCCGGGCGGATGGTGATCGGGGCGCTTGACAAGGTAGTTCGCATCATCTAAAGTGGCCGAACTTACGTTTGAACAGCAAGTGTCTTCGTGCGCTCAACTTGGGCCGCCGGCGAACCCCGAGGCTGTCGCGGCGATCGTCTTGATGCGAGACCGCAACTCGCAGGGCCTTTCATCACCTCATCGCCGCGGCTTGCTCACCAGGTGTAGAGAAGAGTCTCCATGGACATCCCCATCCCGGTCGACCTGGGGCGCATTGCGCAGGACCTTCAGATCAAGCGCGTGCAGGTCGAGAGCGTCGTTCAGCTCCTCGACGAGGGGAACACCGTCCCGTTCATCACGCGCTACCGCAAGGAGCGAACGGGCAACCTCAACGAGGTGGTGATCCGCGAGATCCAGGTGCGGGTCCAGCGGCTGCGCGAGCTGGCCGAGCGCAAGGAGACGATCCTCAAGACAATTGAGGCCCAGGGAAAGCTCGAGCCGGATCTCGCCGCGGCGATCCGCGCGGCCGACAATCCCAAGCGGCTCGAGGATCTGTACCTCCCGTTCAAGCCCAAGAAGCGCACCAAGGCGTCCGATGCGCGTGAGCGCGGCCTCGAGCCGCTGGCAGTGCGGATCTGGCATCGCGACGAGACCCTGACCGACGTCCTCGCCGCCGCCGAGGCGTTCGTGGACGCCGAGAAGGGGGTCGATTCGGTCGAGAAGGTTCTGGAAGGCGTCGGCCACATCCTCGCCGAGGCGATCAGCGAGATGGCCACGGTGCGCGACGCCGTGCGCAAGGTCGTCTGGAAGACCGGCCGGATCGTCACCTCGAAGGCCGAGATCCCTGAAGGGCAGGGCCTGGAGTTCCGCGACTACTTCGAATACACCGAGCCCGTCTCGCAGATCCCGCCCCACCGGGTGCTGGCGATCAACCGTGGCGACAAGGAGGGCCCGCTGAAGGTCAAGCTGGAGGTCTCGCGGCCTGACGTCGAGGCCGCGATGTTCGGCCAGCTCTCGCTCGACGGGCACCCGCAGCACGACCTGTTCCACGCGGCGGCCATCGATGCGCTCGACCGCCTGATCTTCCCCAGCATGGAGCGCGAGGTTCGCCGCGACCTGACGGAATCCGCCGAGAAGCACGCCGTCGAGGTCTTCGCCCGCAACCTCGGCAGCCTGCTCCTCCAGCCGCCGATTCCCAAGCAGCCCGTGCTGGCCATCGACCCTGGGTTCAAGAACGGTTGCAAGGTCGCCGTGCTGGATGCGGCCGGGCAGCTCGTCGACCACGCCGTGATCTACCCGCACGCGCCCGAGAACCGCCGCTCCGAGGCCAAGATCGTCCTGAAGGACATGGTCGGCAAGCACGGGGTCGGCGTCGTCGCCATCGGCAACGGCACCGCCTGCCGCGAGACCGAGGAGCTGATCGCCGAGATCATCGCCGAGGGAACCCGCTTCAGTCAGGGCGAGCCCACGCCCGAAACGGAGGCCGCCGAGGCCGGGATGCCGCCCATCGCAACCGGCGAGCCCGACGCGGCCAGCCTGGCCGCGGCCGGCGGCCCTGTCGAGGCCGCGGCCGAGGCGCTCCAGTCGGAGGCGGAGTCGGAGTCGGAGCCCGCGCCGGCCGAGCCCGCCGTTCCTGCGGCCGACGTTGCCCACGAGGCCCCCACGGTCGCGGCCACAGCCGAATCGGCCCCGGATACCTCGCCCCCCGAGCCCGCTCACCACGAGGCCGCGCCTGTGGAGGCCGGCCACGATCACGCCCAGGCGGAATCGACCGAGATTGGCGGCGGCGCTCCGATTGCCGAGCCGGGCGATTCCCTGAGCAATGGCTCCCGCGGCGAGGCTCACGAGCCTCACACCCACGCCGAGACGCCCGTCGAGATGCTCCCGCCCATCTCCGGCGGCGCGCCCGACGAGCATGAGCCCGGGCAGCCGCACGAGCACCAGCACCAGCCAGCGCCGGGCCCCTCGTCCGACGTCGCCACGGACACCGCCCCACCGCCGGCCGCCGATGCCAATGGCGCGACGGAGAGCGGCTCGACTCCGGCCGTCGAGGCGTCCGCGCCGTCGGGCGAGTCGCCGGCCGCTGCCGAGTCGGCCGCGACGGTTGGGCATTTCCCGGTTCCCGACGACTGGGAGCCCGAGGGTGACTCGGAATCCCCTGAGTCGGCCGCCGTCGAATCGGCTACCCGATCGGAGCAGGAGCCGGGCGCGGTCGAGTCTCCCGCCGCGTTCGCGGGTGAGGGCGAGTCCGAGGTCCCCGCGACGGCCACCGCCGATCACACGAGCGTCCCCGCGCCCGGGGCGTCTCAGGACCAGTCGGCCGGGGCCGGTGCTGCGGCAGCCGCAGCCACGGCGCCGGCGGCCGCCGCGTCGGAGGCCAAATCGGGTCGTCCGCGGCCGAGCAAGGGGCAGGGTAAGTCGGGCTCGTCGCGTGGGCGTCGCGGCGGCGGCCGCGGACCCTCCGGCCCGCCCCAGCCCCAGACACCCCCGGCGCCGCATCCGGCCGACGCGCAGCTCACCCAGCTCGCCTACGTGATCGTCAATGAGGCCGGGGCCAGCGTGTACTCGACCAGCCAGGTTGGCCGCGAGGAGCTGCCCGACTACGATGCGACCCTCCGCGGCACCATCTCGATCGGCCGCCGGCTCCAGGAGGATCTGCCATCATTCATTGGCGGCGGGCTCAATCTACCCGGGCCGGGCCTCTCCGCTCTCCAGTAACTATCAGCGTGGGGGCTACGGATTGTTCGCGGCGCTCA
>JAKAUH010000249.1 GCA_021818605.1 Planctomycetota bacterium | reverse complement strand
GACGGGACGGGACGGGACGGGACGGGACGGGACGAGACGAGACGAGACGAGACGGGACGGAACGACTCCAGTCCCTCATCGCGCCTCGGCCCGGCACCGTGTGCTTGCGCAAGAGAATCGAGGACCTCTCGCCGAACACCACCGGGTCCGGTGCCGGTTCATACGGATCGATCCTTGTCGCCGGGGCGTCAGGCGGATCGATGCCTGAATCGCTCGGATGATCGCCGTTCGTCGTCCGTCGTCCGACCCTGTTCCATCTCGAGCGGACGGCGCTTGTCATGGAACAGGAGGATTCGTCTGACTCACTGGACATAAGAGTCCTCGGTGCGAATGCTGGAATGCAGTCGCCGCCTGGCCTCGCGGACCTGATCGAGGAGCCTGGCCGTGGTCCGTGATCCTCCGCCGGGTTTCTGGCTACTTCCACTCGGGCCCTCGACGAATTAATAAGATTAGTATATTTTTTAAAAATTTATAATATTTTTTGTAAAAAGGACGCGATTTGATACGCCTGTTCAGAGGCCGAATTCATGTTAGCCGGCGAATGGCATAGGCAGATTGGTTCATGAGGCGACGCCAATTCCTTGCTCGAGTGTTCTACGGCCTTGTAGCCTTTGTGTTTGCCTGGCTGGGCATCCGTCGGCGTAAGGAGAATTCTGTGACGCCAGAGAGCCCGTTCGATCGCGTTGTGATCGAGTGTTACAATAATCACGCCGATTACAGCCCCGGTATTTATCTCCATGGGGCCGACGGCGGCGGCCCGGCGTGCCTGGGTTTGGCTCGGGAAGCGGCGCACTGCATGAGGGCCGGCGAGCCGGCGGACTCAGCCGCGGGCCTCTGCGGCTATCTCTTCACTCAGCTCGGGCCGGAGGTCACGAGCGGCGGCGGCCTTTCGCTCTGGGATGCGCCCCGACCTCGCTCCGATGGTTCAGTCGACTGGCAGGCCTATTGTTCCTGGAATGTGGACCTTGTACTCGTCAACGTCGATCGGCTAACCGCGGAGTGCTTCGTCAGCCCGGCAGCCGCGAAGTCCCCGAATAAGACGTTTGCTGGGAGGCTCACCGGGCTGAAGTTCGACGGTTAGACACAAACACGCCAGGTCAAATCGCCGGGCGCACAGAAGGGGGCCGGGAACCTTTTTGATTTCGGTTCCTGACCCCTTTTTCCCGGTGACCCCTTTTTCCCGGCCTGACCCCTTTGTCCCGGCTGACCCCTTTTGCCCGGCTGACCCCTTTTTCCCGGCTGCCCCCCTTTTCCCGGCCCGGTTCCTGACCCCTTTTTCCCGGCCCGGAATGGGAGCGAGATACATGGGAGACGCCGCGTCCGACATCGCCGTGCTGACCGGTTCCTCCTGGACGGCCACGCCCGAGGATTACTCGAGCATGCGCTCCCTGGAATTCTCGGAGGATGGTTCGGGGACACTGACCTATGGCTACGGGCAGACAATCTACGCTATCATCAAATGCCGATGGAGGGTCGCCCGCGCGTGCGTGCTCGAACTCGAGTACCTGGAGTCGCCCAGGTATCAGCGATTTCAGGGCTTCGTGCCGGATGAGAGCAACCGGCACAGGGAACTGGGCTACCGCCTGATCGAGGGCGAGGTCGAGGGGGTCGAGATCATCGTCGCCCGGCCGTTCCGGTATTTGTGGACCCTGGAGCTTTCGGGTTCGCCGTATCCCGAGGGGCTGGCATTTCCGTATGGAGTGCCCACCGTGTACCACGGGCATCATCGGCAGGCGGCTGAACGATGAGAGCCCCAGACAGAACGGAACAGGCAACTCGGCGGGTTGCTGGAATTCGGCTGGACGGCGTAAAGTCGTCAGAAGGCCGTCGCGCGACGGCCCGGAATCGCTTTCGTCCTACAGGACCGGTTCGTGTTTGGGTTTCTCCGACGACGACGTCAGAATCAGCTCCGATCGCGGCCATTTCCGCCCGAGTGGCTGGCGATCGTCGAGCGGAATGCCCGGTTCTACCTGGCGATGGAGGAAAACCACCGCGAACGGTTGTGCGGGGATATCCAGGTGTTCGTCGCCGAGAAGAACTTCGAGGGGTGCAACGGGATCGAGGTCGATGACAAGATCCGGGTCACGATCGCCGCGCACGCGTGCCGCCTGATCGCGGGCGGGCCCTCAGAAGTCTTTCCGCGGCTGGTGACGGTGCTCGTCTATCCTTCGGCGTATCTGGCGGATGCTTCCGAGCCGATGGGCGGTGGGATTTATCTCCAGGGGAAGCAGGTGCGGCTGGGCGAGGCGTGGAAGGATGGCGTCGCGGTGGTGTCGTGGGCCGAAGTCCTCGACGGCATCGCGGGCGAGACTCCTGGTCGGAACCTTGTCGCACACGAATTTGCGCATATCCTCGACATGGAGGACGGCGCGGCGGACGGGACGCCGAGGCTCGCCGATCGCCGGGCGTATGCGTCGTGGAGCGCCACGATGGAACTCGAATACGAGCGGCTGCGCCGCGACGCCGCCCTTGGGCGATACTCGGCACTCGACACGTACGGGGCGACGGATCCGGCTGAGTTCTTCGCGGTGGCGACCGAGGCATTCTTCGAGAAGCCGGGCGTCCTGGAGCGCCGGCATCCGGCGCTTTATGGGGAGCTGCGCGCGTATTACGGCTATGATCCGGCGCCGCGGCGGTTCGTCGTGACGGCGGAAGGGGATCGGATGGACATTGTGGGCGAATGTTGAGGCTTTCCGAGTTCCGGTCCGGACTTAACCACGAAAAACACGAAATCACCCGAAAACAGACCAGAGCCGGTGGGTCGGCTTGCCGCTCGATCGCCGCGTGCGAGGCGCGGAAGGGCGGGTCGGCTTTGAGGAATATCGACCCGGACTTAACCACGAAAAACACGAAATCACAAAAAAAAGACGACGACTGGAGGTCAGCTCTCCGTTCGATTGTCGTGCCCCGTTTCTGGCTCGATTGGGTAGGCGCCTTCGCGATGGCGATGGGCCTGGTCGACGTAGTGTTGCCAGCCGTGCTCGATGTGTGCGGCGGCTTCGGCGTCGACCGGTCGGACGATTTTCGCCGGCAGACCGACGACCAGGGAGCCGGGCGGGACGACCATGCCCTCGAGCAGCACCGCGCCGGCGCCGACGATCGAGCCGCGGCCGACGCGGACGCGGTTCAGCAGGATCGCGCCCATGCCGATCAGGCAATCGTCCTCGACCGTGCAGCCGTGGAGGATGACGCGGTGGCCCACGGTCACGCGATTGCCGACGGTGCAGGGGACGCCAGGATCCGCGTGGATCATCGTCAGGTCCTGGATGTTCGTGTTCTCGCCGATCGTGATTCGGTCGGTGTCGCCGCGAAGCACGGCGTTGTACCAGACGCTCGACCCGGCGCTGATGTGGACATCGCCAAGCACGATCACGCCTCTGGCGATGAAAACGGTGGGGTCGATCATCGGTGGACCTCCAGGTTCTTCAGAGGTTTAGAAAACAAGAACAAAAATAAAAAATGATGCATGTGTATTATTTTACGTAATCCGATAATTGTATCTTGTTATTTACATGTTTATTCGTATTTTTAATGTTTTCTATTTGCGACGGATTGCCGTTGTGAAGCTTCAATTTGTTTGCATGTGTTCTCACCTTCTCAAGGATTCGGACGAACTGGCCGCGTTGGTCGGTGTGGGATCCGTTGAAGAATGAGCACGAGGCGAGGGTCAGTTCCGGCGCGAGCCAGACGTGGTCGATGTCGTAGACCGGGAGCCAGGCGGGGAACGTCGCGCGCCAGCCGGCGGCCGAGCGGCCGGCGAGCGTGTAGCCGAGCCCTTCCAGCTCGTCGAAGCCGAGGCTGCGGCTGGGCGTGTTGAAATCACCGAGGACGAGATCGTACGGGCGACCCTGCTCGCGGGCCTGGCGGCAGGAATCGGCGATCGCCGCGAGGAACGGAAGGCGGGAGCGCGTCGGCGTGCTGATGCCGTCGACGACGAGGAGCCGGAGGTCGCGGCCGTCGACCTCGGCGACGACCGAGAACGCCGATCCGTTCGGGAGCGACGGGGCCGGCTCCTGGCGGAGCAGCCGGCGGGAGATCACCGCCAGACCATACCAGTACGAGCTGCGCGGGTCGTGGTGGATGCTGACGAGCGAGGAGCCCGGGCCGAGATCGGAGACGAGCTGCGCGAGCCAGTCATCGGGCGGTGCCTCGCTGAGGATCACGAGGTCCGGGTGCTTCGCGACGATCGCCGCGCGCTGCGCGGTCCAGGTGCGCGGGCCTCGGAAGAAGCCGCCGCCCCACTGGACGTTCCAGTGCAGCACCGAGATTTCGCGTTCGCCGGCTGCGGCGGGACGCTCCTGGCCGGAGCCGATCAGCCACCAGGCGGACCATGCCGAGGCGACGAGAGCCAATGCGGTCAGCGCGAACCGAGGCCCGATGAGCGAGCGGCCGCGCCAGGCGGCATCCAGCGCGAGGGCGGAGCCGGCGAGCAAGGGCAGGGGGATGTACATCAGGAGCGCGGTCGCGGTCGAGCGGTCGCGCAGGGCCTGTCCGAGCCCGCCGGCCAGAATTAGCAGGGCCAGGCCGAACGCGGCGAGCCGCCCAAACAACCGCGCGGCGTGGCAGGAGCGGGGCCCGGCGATGGCGGTCGGGGCGTCCGACGAGCTGTCGGTTGGAGGGTCGATGGATGACGCTGTTGCTGGGGAGTGCTTCATCGGGTTGGGCTGGCGGGTGCTGGTTGAGCGGTTCGCATGCCGCGATTCGGGTGGTTCTCGCGGGCGGTGCGCGCCGGGTATGATGGCGAGGGCAGATGGGCGCGAGTGGTCCAGGGCGCTCGGGATTGTTCCACGAACGGGAGTCGGCAATGACGCTGTCGGAGTATCTGTTCGCGAGGCTGCGCGAGCTGGGCGTCGGATACACGTTCGGGATACCCGGCGATTTCGTGCTGCCGTTGTACGCGGCGCAGGAGAAGGCCGGAATGCCGACGGTGGTCTGTGCGCACGAGCCGGGAGTGGGGTTCGCGGCCGATGCGTATGCGCGATTCCGCGGGCTGGGCGTGGCGATTGTCACATATGGGCCAGGCGCGCTCAACACACTGAATCCGGTCGCGTGCGCGTATGCCGAGCAATCGCCGCTGCTGGTCGTCAGCGGCGGGCCCGAGATGAGCCTGCGGCGGCCGGGATTGCATCTGCATCATGTGATCAAGGATTTCGAGAGTCAGTTGCGGATCTATCGTGAGGTCACGGTGGACGCGGCGATCCTGGACGATCCTGAGTCGGCGCCCGACACGATCGACCGGGTGCTGGAGAACATCGTCGCCACGAAGCGGCCGGGATACCTGGAGGTGCCGCGCGACCGGGTGTCGAGCGTGGTCGCCGAGCCGATGGGCCCGCTGGTTGTCGAGGTGGACGAGGAAAAAACGCGTGAGGCGGCCGGCGCGATCGACGAGCTGACTGGCGAGATCGGCGCGATGCTGGCCTCGGCGAACCGGCCGGTGCTGTATGTTGGCGTGGGCATCCGGCGGCACGGGCTGACGCAGGCGGTCGTACGGCTGGCGGAGCGGTTGAAGCTGCCGGTTGTCACCGACCTGCTGGGAAAGGCGTCGTTCCCCGAGAGCCACCCGCAGTTTGCCGGGATTTACATGGGCGCGCTGGGCGAGCCGGCGGTGCGTTCGATGCTGGATGAGTCGGACTGCGTGCTGGGGATCGGGGTGGTCGCGACCGACCTGGGCACCGGCTTCTGGACCCAGCGGATCGACCCCTCGGCGCGGATCATGGTCGAGCCCGACGCCGTGCAGGTGCGTTATCACCGATATGACGGGGTGTCGATGGTCGAGGTGGTCGAGGCGCTCGTGCGGAAGCTGCCGCCGAGCGAGCGGCCGCTGCCGCCGATCTCGCGGCCGGACACGGTTTCCGTCGCCGCCACGACGGGCGATGGGCGGACCGGAGTCCTTCGGGTTGCGGAGGTGATCGAGGCGCTCCGGCGGCTGGATCAGTCGCGGTACAGCTTCGTGACGGATGTGGGGGATAGCTGGTTCATCGGGCTGGAGCTGCGGGCGGACGTGTTCGTGGCGGCCGGGTATTATTCGTCGATGGGGTTCGCGGTTCCGGCCGCGCTCGGGGCGGGACTGGCCGAGCCGAACAGGCGGCCGCTGGTGATCGTGGGGGATGGTGCGTTCCAGATGACCGGAACCGAGCTGGCGACGCACGTGGACCTGGGGCTGCGGCCGATCGTGATTCTGCTGAACAACGGCGGGTATGGCATGCTCGAGGCGATCGACCGGCCGCGGCGGTATTTCGACCGGCGGAACTGGGATTATCCGGGGCTGGCGCGATCGCTGGGCGCCGGGGCCGAGAGCGTGTCGGGGCCCGGCGAGCTGGCCGAGGCACTGGCGCGCGCCGAGGCGGCGCCGGGGGCCTATCTGATCGAGGCGTTCACGGCCCGCGATGACCTCTCGCCGGTGATGGCCCGCATTCGCTCGCATGTCCATTCGGCCTTTCGCATCCACGCGGGCTGATCGAAGCGTCGAATCGGTGACGATGCGAGGGCGGTCATTGCGGCGGCTTCTGGCCGGGGTTCAATTCATCATCGGGTTTTCCGGCACGTGCCGGATGGGGACGATCGACTGGACCTGGCGGCGTCCAGCCTCGACGACGCACTGCTTCCACGAGGCGTCCTGATCGATCGCGCTGAAGATGTTCTCGGGGGATGCGGGCAGGACGAGCCAGGAGCCCTCGGCCAGCTCATTCTCGAGCTGGCCCGGCCCCCAGCCGGAGTGTCCGAGGTAGAACAGGGCCTGGCCCTCGTTGGAGGCGGCCAGCAGCTCCATGGCGCTGAGCTCGGTGGCGACGAAGAGGTCGTCGGTCACGACGAGGTTCGCCAGCGGGCGCTGATCGTGCACGGCCATGAGGGTGCCGGCGACGGGTCCGCCGTGGCGGAGGGTTCCGTGACGGAGACACGGCACCTGGCTGATCTGGCCCCAGACGTTGCCGAGGTCCATGCCCGCGTCGCGATTGACGATGAGGCCAAGCGCGCCTTCCTCGCCGTGGACGGCGATCAGGACGATCGTCCTGGCGAAGTTGGGGTCGAGGAGTCTCTGTGTGGCGATCAGGAGGTGGCCCTGGAGCGATTCCATGTTGCGTCGACGTCCGTGCGTGAGGTAGCGCGCGGCCTGGGGTACGGGTGCGGCGGCGCTTCGACGGGGACCGCGATCGCCGGCCGATCCGATCCGATCCGATCCGATCCGCGGCGCGGCGCGGCGCGGTCGTGGGTGGGTCGCGCGGCTGAGCGGGTCGCGCGGTGTCCCAAGGATTCCGGACAAAATGGGGACGGGCACCTCGAGGCCCTGCAGCCAGTCCCCGTTCTGTCCGGTCTCGTAACGCCCATCAGACCATCTGGCGGGTGCGTTGTCGAGACGGGCGCGCCGGGCTGACGATGGCGTCGAGTCGACGGGCATCGGCTCGCCTGGGCGGCTCGATCAGGCGGAGGACAGGATCGGGGTCAGCGCGGGCTTTCCGGCATCGCCCGGCGGGAGCCTCGTCAACAGGGAGAACAGGGCGGCCGGGTCAACGGGCTTGGTGAGGTGATGGTCGAAGCCGGCCTCGTGCGAGCGCCGGCGGTCCTCATCCTGGCCGTGGCCGGTGAGTGCGACGAGCACGATGGAGGCGCCGCCGGGCCGACGGCGGATGGTGCGCGCGACGTCGTAGCCGTCCATGCCGGGCAGGCCGATATCCAGCAGCACGATGTCGGTGTCCTCGACGACCAGCGAGCGAAGCGCCTCGACGCCGTCGCGAGCTACCCGGACCTCGTGACCGCCGAGGTGGAGCATCCGGCGGAGGCTTTCGGCGACGGCTGGGTAATCCTCGACGACGAGGATTCGTCGTGGTGGACCGGGTTTGGTGCGGCTTGAGCCGGGATCCGTCGAGTGCTCGGCCGGGGCGGCGTCGTTCAGGGTGGGCAAGCGGACGATGAACTCGCTGCCGCAATTGTGGCCCTCGCTGTGGACACTGACGCTGCCTCCGTGCATCTCGACGAGCTGGCGGACGAGGGTCAGGCCGACGCCCAGGCCGCCCTGCGATCGGTCGATCGTACGGTCGACCTGGATGAACAGGTCGAAGATGCTCGGGACCATGTCGCGGCTGATGCCGATGCCGTTGTCGCGCACGAGGAACAGGACGTCGGGGCCGTCGCGGCGGACTTCCAGCTCGATGCGGCCGCCCTCCTCGGTGTACTTGGCCGCGTTGTTGAGCAGGTTCGAGAGCACCTGAGAGAGCCGGACCAGATCGGCGGAAACCGTCAGCGGGTCGGAAGGGAGCGTGACCGCGAGCGTGTGGCGGCGGGCGTCGATCAGGGGGCGGCTGGTCTCGACGGCGCGGGTGACGGCGACCGCGGCGTCGATGGGCTCCATGCGGAGCTGGATCTTGCCGCCGGTGATTCGCGAGATGTCGAGCAGGTCGTCGACCAGCCGGACGAGCTGCTCGACCTGGCGGGTGATGATGTCGTTGGCCCAGTGGAGGTTCGGGTCGGGGATCTCGAGCATCCGCAGGATCTCGACGGCGTTGCGGATGGGGGCCAGGGGGTTGCGCAGCTCGTGGGCGAGCATGGCGAGGAACTCGTTCTTCCGCCGGCTGTTCTCCTGGACGTTGCGGTAGAGCCGGGCGTTGTCGAGTGCGATGGCGGCGCGGCCGGCGAGGTCGCGGGCCAGTCCGATCTCCTCGGGCTCATACGGTCGTCGCTCGCCCTGAATGGCCAGGGCCAGCACGCCCGGCGCCGGGTCGTGCGTGTTGAGGGGGACGACGAGGATCGTGTGCGGGGCGACGCTGGTGCCCGGGACGACGCGGGCTTCGTTGTCGGCCGGGATGTCGGCGGCGGTCCCGGCGGACGGGTCGGTCGTGGGCGACCCGTGCGATTCGATGCGGACGACCTCCCAGTCGGCGCCGGCGGTCACGCGGCGGATGGGCTCGGCGAGCGGGCCGAGCTCGGCGATTCCGGACAGCGAGGTCGAGCGGGGCGAGGCGTCGTGGTCCGGGTCGATCCAGGCCAGCTCGGTCCGCCAGCAGGAGGGGCGCCCCTCATCGGCGAGGACGACGGCGCAGAGATCGCCGAGGAAGGGGACGGAGCGCGCGGCGAGGGTGCGGGCGATCGCCTGGTGGTCGAGCGAGCGGCTCAGCGCGGTGGTGGCGTCGGCGAGGAATGCGGAGCGCCGCGTGGCCTCCTCGGCGGCGGCACGCGCGGCCTGCGCTCTTGCCAGCGCCACGTGCTCCTGCGCCTGGCGGCGGACCTGCTGCGTCTTCTTGTACAGATCGATGAAGACGCCGACCTTGGTGCGGAGGATCTCCGGTACGATCGGCGTCATGATGTAGTCGACCGCGCCCAGCGAATAGCCCTGCGCGGTGTGCATGTCATCGTTGTAGGCGGTGACGAAGATGATCGGCGTCTGGGCGGTCTGGCGGCGGCTGCGGATCATCGCGGCCGTCTCGAGGCCGTTCATGTCGGGCATCTTCACGTCGAGGAGGATGACCGCGAATTCCCTCTCCAGCAGGTGACGGAGGGCCTCGCGGCCGGAGCGGGCCTTGACGAGGTTCTCGCCGAGGCCGCCGAGGACCATCTCGTAGACGAGGAGCTTATCCTCCAGGTCGTCCACAACCAGGATGTTGACCTTCTCCTCGTCCACCTTCGAGATCCCTCTGTCACGATGTTGTCGATCGGGTTCTCAGCCAACGTCAGGCGGAGAGCCTGACCTGCTTACCTACCAGAGTAACAGATTCGACTAACGATGGAGCCAGACGCGGAGGACCGAGAGCAATTGCTCGGTGTCGACCGGCTTGGAGAGATAGTCCCATGCGCCGGCCTCGATGCATTTCTCGCGGTCCCCCTTCATGGCCTTGGCCGTGACGGCGATGATCGGCAGGCTGTGGAACTGGGGGAGCTTGCGGATGACCCGCATGGTGTCGAGGCCGTCCATCTCGGGCATCATGATGTCCATGAGGACGATGTCGATGTCGGGCTGGGTCTGGAGGATGCGGATCGCGTCGCGGCCGGTTTCGGCCGAGACAATCACCATGTTGCGCCATTCGAGGATGCTGGTCAGCGCGAAGATGTTGCGGATGTCGTCGTCGACGATCAGGACCTTCTTGCCGACGAGGATCTCATCGGTCTGGTAGAGCTGCTCGACGGTCTGCCGCTTGGGCTCGGGGAGCCTGTCGATCGGCGAGTGAAGGAAGAGTGCGGTCTGGTCGAGCAGCCGCTCGGGCGAGCACGCCTGGCGGAACGCCAGGCCGGGCGCGAGGGTTCGCGCGCGGTCCTCGCCGTCGCGGGGCGGCCGATCGGAGTAGAGGATGACCGGGGGCGCGGCGGCCCTGTCGTCGGCGCGGAGGTCGCGGAGGAACTCGTCGGGCGTCATGTCGGGGATCGAGCTGTCGAGCACCAGGCAGTCGACCCGCCTGGAGTCGAGCAGCGCGAGCGCTTCGCGGCCGCTGCTGGCGGTCGCCACGCGGAATTCGTCGCCGCCGATCGACTGGACGATCTCCTCGCGGCGGACCTCGTCGCCGACGACGACCACGAGGTCCTTGACGCGGCGGCCGAGGAAGTCGCGCAGGTCGTCGAAGAGCTGTTCGACCATCTCGCGGCTCTGGAGCGGCTTGGTCAGGGCGCTGAGCGCGCCATAGGTCCCGGCCAGCTCGCACGCCTCCTCGGTCGAGATGATGCAGACCGGGATGTGGCGTGTGTTCATGTCGTTCTTGAGCCGACCCATGACCCGCCAGCCGTCGATGTCGGGCAGGCAGATATCCAGGGTGACGGCGTCGGGCTTGTAGTCACGGGTGAGCGCCAGTGCCGCTGCGCCGAGCGACGTGACGAGCCCCTTGAAGCCGCGCTCGCGGGCGACCTCGAGGAGGAGCCGGGCGAAGTTCAGGTCATTCTCGACGATCAGAACCAGCAGGTCGCCGGGCTGGACGGTGTCGCGGTCGTCGCCGACCTCGTTGACGAGCCGGGGGGTGTCGATGATCATCGCGAGGCCGTCGCCGTCGGCGCGGTTCGCCTGCGGGGGAGCCGGCATCACGGCCGGCGGGGCGAAGGCCGTCTCCGCCGGTGCCAGCCTCGCGGACATGCCATCGCCGCTCGCGGCGGCCCGTCGCAAGGACTTCTGCGGGACGTACGTCTGGGGCAGGAAGAGGGTGAACGTGCTGCCGTTGCCCGGCGAACTGACCAGGCGGATCTCGCCGCCGAGCAGCCGCGAGATCTCGCGACTGAAGAT
>JAKAUH010000013.1 GCA_021818605.1 Planctomycetota bacterium | reverse complement strand
GGTTGCTCTCCACCCCGCCTCGCGGCGACGCAGTTACCTTCGGTTACGAGATGCCAGAACATCCCGACAGGGACTTCCACCCTGCTGATTCGATGCAATTACAGGCGCACTAGGTCGGGCTTTCCAGCCCGACGCGGAACGGATCGGAACGGACCGAAACGGAACGGCTCGGAACGGGCGGAGTCGGGCGAGAAAGCCCGACCGACTTCGGGCCCGCGAAATACGGATTTCGGGCTTGCGTCTTCGCTCTCAGGAATCCGTGCCTTGCTTCTTTCGCATGCTCTGATTCGAGCGCAGCATCACGGCGCGAACGGCCTCGCTCCTGGCCCGAAAGCGACGGGTCTTCGTCACTCGCAACCGGGACCAGCCGCTTCCCCGAGTCGCGGGGTGAGGGCCCGACGCTCGTCGCCAGGTCGACCCGTTCGTCCGGCCTATCAGGCCCACCGCCGCGATAAGCCAATCCCTCCCGTTTGCTGGCCCGATCCGATCGGTTAGAATCGACCGATCACCGGATCGACGGGGACGGGAGGAGCAGCCGATGTCCATCGCCGCCACACCAAGCCACCCGGCCGATGCCAACGCCCACGCCGACACAGACGGGCGACCGACCCTGCGGCGGGCGACCGCGCAGGCGATCGAGCTCGCCGATCGACTCGAACACGGCCGGGCGACGACGCCGTTCCGCGATCAGCTCGAGGAAATCGCGGCATCGCTCGATGCGACATCGTTCACGGTCGGGCTTTTGGGCCTCGACGACGCCAGCCGGACTGCGGCCCTGGACTGGCTCTGCGGGTCGGGTCGGGTCGGGTCGAGGTGCCGCTGGCGCCCGGTCTGGTCGAGGTCCGACCGGCCGCGGCACGAGGGCTGCGCGACGTCCGGCTGCTCGTGCCCGGCTCGCTATCGGCCCTGGTCGATAGCCTCGCCCTGGCGGCTCGCGTGCGCTCCGAGTCGTGCCTGCTGGCACTCGTCGCCGCGGTCGACCATCGGCCCGACGATCGCGAGCTCGACGTCGTCCGCGACCTGGCCGACGAGTTGGGAGCGGCCTGGACCATCACCGTCGGCCCCACGGCGGGGGTCGCATGGCAACCCGCCTTCAGCGCCGCTGGGCCGCCCGCCGTCCACCTCGATCCGGACGGCGATCCGCCGCCGATCCCTGAATTCCTGCTCGACAGCGGCTCGCCCGTCCGCCGAAGGCTACTGGACGGCCACCGGGCCCGTCTCCTGGAGACCGCCCTGAACCTGGTCGAGGAGCGCCTTCAGCAGGAAATGCGGCAACTCCGGTCGCGAACCAGGTCGCTCGAGCGCCGGCGGGCCGACCTGCCCGATCCGAATCTTGCCGATCGGAGGCTGCGCAAGGCGGGCGATCTGGCTCGCCAGGTCGTCGACGAGCAGTTCGCGAGCCTGGCGCAACAGCTCGCCGAGTCCAGGATCCAGCGGCTGCATCCCGGCACGGTCACGGCCAACAAGGTCCGGAACCGCTCCGAGGACCTTACCGACAGCGACATCGCCCGGGATCGCGAGGGCCGGATCGTCCGCCTGGGCGTCGTCCCCGCCGTGATCGCCTGGGCGCGGGACCTCGTCGTCGACCAGGTCAGCGCCGACATTGCCGACGACGTCGCGCGGATCGATCTGACGATCGCGACGCTCCGCCGGGACGTCGCCGAGAAACTGGCCGAAGCCGCGGGAGACGCCGCGGCCCTTCGGCCGCCGGGGCGGATCGATCCCGCCGTCGCCCGCGCAAAGGTAATCGCGACCATTCACTTCCAGGCCAGCTATTCCGGCCAGATGGTGGAGCTCGGGTGGCTCGAGCGGCGAATGGAGGAGCTGACGTGTGCGCGGATGCCGCTCTCGATGCTCCTCGGGCTGGGCTCGACGGTGTTCGCCTTCCTGCCCGCCTACCGGCTGCTGATCGCGGGGGCGATGCCGGCGCTCTTCCTGCTCGGCCTGGTCTGGGCGCGGCGCCAGGGGCGAACCCGGCGAGACGAGCTGATCGTTCGCGAGCTCGACCGTCTGCGGAAGACGCTGGAGAAGGACGTCAACGACCTGTACGAGAAGGCCACGCGGTATTGGGCCGACCGGGCGAGCCAGTATCTCCAGGACACGCGCACGGCCCTGGCGCTGGATCTGCGGGATTTCCAGGAGCGGAAGGTGGCCGAGGTGACGAGCCTGGCCCGGCGCGAGGCGGACGAACTGGCCGGCCGGTCGAAGGCCGTGGCCTACCGCATCCAGGAGCTGTCGGGCCTGCTGCAGCAGTTGCGCGGGGCCCGCGATGCCTTCCGCGAGGTCCGGGCGGCCGCGGGGAGGGTCGGTTGATGCACGTCGGGATCGACCTGGGGACCAGCTATTCGCTCATCGCGCGCGTAGACGAGCACGGCACGCCCGTGCTCTTCCCCGATCGCCACGAGTCTCAGCGGTTCCAGACGCCCTCGGTCGTCCATATCGGCCCGGAGGGCGCGCTGGTGGGCCAGCCAGTCGAGGAGCGGCTGGAGGACGCGCCTGATCTGCCCGTGTGCCGATTCCCCAAACTGAGCATGGGCCGCAACGAGGCGATCTTCGTCGACCACCTTGAACGCGCGTGGCACCCGGAGGCGATCTCGGCCTTGATCCTCAAGAAGTTGGTGGGCGACGTCGCGACGTTCACCGACGAGCCGATCGACGGGGCAGTCGTCAGCGTGCCGGCGTATTTCAGCGACCCGCAGCGACAGGCGACCCGCCATGCCGCCGAGCTGGCGGGGCTGAAGGTCCTCGAGCTGGTCGAGGAGCCGCTGGCCGCGGCTGTTCACTATGGCGCCCGGTCCGTCCCGCCGGGCACCAGGATCCTCGTCTACGACCTGGGCGGCGGCACGTTCGACGCGACGGTGCTGCACGTCGATTCGGGGGGGCTCTTTCCCCTGGCCACCGACGGAGCACTCGACCTCGGCGGCAAGAGCTGCGACGAGGCCATCATGGTCAGGATCGCCGACCAGTTCCGCCAGCAGATGGGTTACGACCCGCTCAATGACCCTGTTGCCTCCGTGCACCTCCGCCGCGAGGCCGAGGCGATCAAGATCAAGCTGGCCATGCCGGGGAAGGACCGGGTGCGCAAGGGCCTGATCCTCGGCGGCCGTTCGCAGGAAATCACGATGACGCGCGCCCAGTTCGAGCACGCCATCCGGCCAATGGTCGATCGGACGACCGAGCTCTGCGCGCGGGCGCTGGGCTCCAAGGGGCTGGACTGGTCGGCCATCGACCGCATCCTCCTGGCCGGCGGCTCGAGCCTCATCCCGTACGTGCGGAACGCCGTGATCCAGGCCTCGGGCAAGCCGGCCGAGCGGGTCGAATCGCGGCAGCCGCATTACGCGATCGCCTACGGCGCCGCGCTGATCGCCGCACAGCACGCGGGCCCAGCCGCAGCCGCCGGGACCGACGGGCCGAGGCTCCATCGCATCGCCGGATTCGACCTGGGTTGCCGCGTCCGCGACTATGCGACCGGAAAGCCTTCGGTCAAGACGGTCATCGCCAGGAATTCGCCGATCCCCGATCGCCAAACGATCGTCCTGTACACGACCCGTCCCGACCAGTCGCGGATCGTCCTGGACATCGTCCAGGTCAAGGGCCAGGGCGAGCCCCCGGTCAGCCTCGGCAATTTCGAGTTCCCGATCCGCCGGCCGAGGAAGAACCACCCGCTCGAAGTCACGATCGGCTACGACGAGTACGGGATGGCCAGCGTGGTGGCCCGGAACCCGGACACCGATCAGGTCGTCCAGCGCGACTTCCCGGGCGCGCGCAATCCCATGGACCGCATCCTGGAGCAGAAGTCCCTGCTGGAGTCCGTCCGCCTGGCGGATTGATCAGGGCTGTCATCCGAGTGCCCCCGGGAGCCCCTGAATCCACAGGTCCTCGTAGACCGAATATCCGCCGGGCTTCATGCCGAGGGCCTGGTAGGTCCGCTGCGCCGGCTCGTTGGCGTTCTCGACATAGAGCCGCAGGCCGATCACGTCAGGGTCCGAGCGCGCCTCGGCGCGGACGTGGTGATAGAGCGCGCGAAAGACGCCGCGGCCGCGGAAGGGCGCGGCGACATAGACGCTCTGGAACCACCAGATCCACCCCCTGCGCCAGTCGCTCCACTCGCGGGTGATGGCGGCCTGGCCGACCGGGCGGGAGTGGCCGTCGAGCTCGGCGACCCAGTACCGCAGGCGATCGGGGTCGGCCAGTGCATGGGAGACGCCCGCCTTGAGGACGTCGCGATCGAGAACCTTGGACTCGGTTTCGAGGGCCAGCAGGCGGTTGTACTCGACGAGGACCGGCAGGTCGTCCATGGCCGCCGGGCGGATGCGGGGCAGGGCGGTCGGATCGGGTTGGAGCTCGGGCATCAGATTCGGTCGCTCCTGCGGATGCGGGCGCGGCGGCTGGCCTCCTGGAGGATCCGCTGCTCCTCGTCGCTGAGTCCCTCGCGGTTGCCGTCGCGGGCGATCTTGGCCAGGATCTCATCGACCTTGGCGTCGAGTTGGTCCTCGGGCAGCACCGAGATCGACGGCGGCCGACCCCCACCGACGCTCGACGAGGGTCGCGAGGGGGCCGTGCTCCGAGGACGGCTCGTGCCCTGATCGTACCCCACGGACGAAAAGATTCGCAGCCGGGGCCGGAACCCCCGGCCGGCGATCAGGCGAGACCATCGCAGGTCGAGCTGCTTGAACGCATAGCCGAATCCCGCGCCGGTCAGGACCATCCCCAGCCCAGCCCCCGGCGTCCCGCTGCCGAAGCGGCCCAGCAGCGGCAAGACGATGTAGAGTGCCAGCAGCACCCACATCGGCATCGGGATGATGAGCATGAACAGGATCTCGCGCCGCGGGTAGTACATCGTGAACAGGGTCATGACGGCCACGAGCGGCCCCCACGACCCGAAGATGAAGGACGGCTCGCCGCCGTGGGCCGAAGCGGCGATCACCACCGCCGCCAGCGTGGTCAGAACGGCCGAGGTCACGTAGAAGAGCAGGAAGTCGACCGTGCCGTAGATCGACTCCATGTCGCGGCCGATGAACCACAGGAACCACATGTTGAAGAAGAGCGAGAACGGATCGGCGTGAAAGAACGCGGCCGTGAGCAGCTCATGAAGGCGGTAGTGGTGGAAGGTCGATTGCGGCGAGGCGATCAGCCACTCGACGGCGACGCCGTTTCGCTCCCCCCAGTGCATCAGGTTCTGGAGCAAAAAGACGACGACATTGACGGCGATGATGGACTTGGTGACCGGCGAGGTGCTGAACAGGTTCGCGCCCGAGGATTCGCCCCGGATGTATTCGCGGTCGTAGATCCCCATGGCGGCTCCACTCCGGCGGGACAGTCGAGCCGGCCGTGGACTGCGACGACGCTCCCATCGCAACCCATTGGCCCGTGTGTCCTCCACGTATCTTCCCATCCATCATCAGACTCGCCGTCGAGCCTGTCAACGGCGGCGGCGGCCGGATTCCGACAGGGCCTCGCCGGCGTGGGCGAAGAGCCCCGACGCTCCAGGCCCGGGGCCCGCTCACCTGGGCTCTCAATCCAGTTGCAGAGCCTCGATGGCCTCGCGCTTTGACTGGTAGATCGGCCAGACGATGTCGAGCGAGGTGACGCGAAGAAGCTCGCGCGACCGGTCGTCGAGCCCGGACAGTGCCATGCTCCCACCCCGCGACATGACCAGCTTCCAGCAGCGGATCAGCAGGGCCAGGAACATCGACCCGAAGTATCGGACACGGCTCAGGTCGATGACGATCAGCGGCTGCTGCTGGTGCTTGAGCGTCTCGAGGATCAATTCCGAGACCGTCTCCTCCAGGCCGAACTCGATCTGCTCGAGGGCCTCGGTCGCGGTGATCACCGTGAGCTCGCCCCGGCGCTCGATCGTGAAGACCTCGTCGGGCGGATTGGATTCGTCTTGGGCCATCGGGGGACTCGGAGCGGCCGGACCGGGCGCGTCGGGTATCAGCACCCCGCAACCCGGCCCGTTCTTCTCCAAGTTAGGATGTTCCGCCCCGCTCCACAAGCCCTAGCCCGCCGTTCACGCCGAAGGCCGGCAATTGGCGAAGGCGCGTACCACCTCGTACAGGTCGTTGCTGACCAGCAGTTCGTCTTCCTCGAAGTCGCGCAGCCAGACGTAATTGTCGCGATACGCCTGGGCGAGCAGCGGATACAGGTCGCTGAGCTTGATGGGGATGACAGGGCTGTCGCCCTCGTCCTGATCTTCCTCGGGGTGCGGGAAGACGCGCAGCCGCGCGGTCGCCATGAGCAATCCTCCTTCTCGCGGTCCTGTGCCGTTCCGCTACCGGTGCAGGACGTCGTCCCGTACCGCGCTCGGTCGATGCGATGACCGGAGACTCGGGCGTCGGGACCTCCGGCGGCACGTTCGCCAGCCTTTGTCCCGGGTCCAGACAGCATATGAATCGGCCGCGCCCCGCCGCGAGGATGAACCATTCCCGGACATTCCTGGAGAAGCGGAATCGCCGCGCCAACCCTCAGTCGTCGGGCGCAACTTCGAAAAAGATGGCCCCGCCGGACGGCCGAATGCTGGAAAGGATCGGAGACCCTCGCCCAGCGGGACATGCTGCCGCTGGCGTGCACCACCGCGCAAGACGCGCGGTCCGGTTCACCGGCGAGGTCGGAGACCCGCGTGCGAACAGGGCACGGGATCGTCCGCCGATGGAAGGCATCGACGGATGGGCGATGATCACCCGGCACAATCCGAAACCTCTGCCGGGACCGGCCCTCAGCCTCGCTCGGCGACGCGAACGTCCCCGGCCGTCGAGGCGGCTCGCGTGTGCGGTTCGGGCGGGACGACCGACGCGCCGTCGCGGCGGGCGGGCGCCGGCAGTGCCGCCTCGTCGCGGATGGCCGGCAGCCCGCTCATGCGCACCTCGCGGATCGGGAAGGGAATATCGATCCCTGCCTCGACGAACCGTCGCTGAATCTCCGCGCACATGCGATGGCGGGCCGTCCCGATTAGGCCCGGGTCGGGCACGTGCGCGTAGAGAGCGAACAGCAGGGCCGAATCGCCGAACCCCTCCATCATGGCCGCCGGGGCCGGGCTCATCACCACGTCCGGGTCGCGCCGCGCCACCGAGAGCAGCAGCTCGGAAACCTCGTCAGGATCGCTCCCATAGGCCACCCCGAGCTTGATCGTGATCCGAAGGATCTTGTCCTTGTGCGTCCAGTTGACCAGGTTGCCCGTGATGAACTGCCGGTTCGGCACGATCATGCTCTGATTGTCGCCGTTGACAATCGTGGTGGCCCGGATGTGAATGCGGTCGACCCGGCCGGTTGTGTCGGCCACGGTGACAATGTAGCCGATCCGGATCGGCCGCTCGAGCAGCAGGATGATCCCGCAGACGAAGTTGGACACGATCTCCTGGAGTCCGAAGCCCAGTCCGACGCCCAGCGCCGCGAGCACCACGCTGATCCTCGCCATGTCGAGACGGACGGCGCTCAGCGCCGCGAACGTGGTGACGGCCAGCACCGCGTAGCGGCAGAGCGTCACGACGGCGAACCGGACACCCGGATCGTCGGGCATCCGGTGGAAGAGGGTGAGGGTGAAGATCGCCGTCATGTGACGCCAGAGCAGGATTCCGGCGACGAGGATCACGCTGGCCTGCACCAGGTCGCCGACCGTGACCGATGTCTGTTCGTCGAGGGACCAGAGCGGCTGGCTCAGCAGGAAACGCACAAAGGCCAGGTCGAGCTCCCACAGCCAGGCGATCGCCAGCACGCCCAGGCCGGCGATGGCCGCGCCGGCGAGCTTGCGCAGGCCCGCCGCGAGGTCGGCGGGACTGACCTCCGTCCGCGCCGGATCGTCGGCTGAGGCCGGGACAGACCGATCGGCCGCCTCGTCGCGGCGTGAATAACCGGCGGCGCGTCGGGCCACGGCCGAGGTGAACGCGACGGCCCAGTTGCGCCGTGGGCGAGGAACCGCCCATCGTCCGACGCGCTCGTCGATCGCGCGGGCCGCCGCGCGGTACGCCGCGGCCCCCAGCGCGATCAGGAGCACCGTCTGCGTCCCTGCCACGGCCAGTCGGCGGGCCGAGTAGCTGTAGCCCCGGACGTCCAGCACGATGATCGCCCCGAAGGTGGCGAGTATCCCGATTGCGGCCCACCCGCGACGACGCCTCATCCACGCCAGCCCCGCCTGGATCCTCGAGCCCTCGGATGCCGATTCGCCCTCCGGCTCCAGCGCCAGGCTGACCATCAGCGCCGACCGCGTGCGCACCAGATGGAGGAACGTCCCCCAGATCACCAGCTCAAAGGCCAGGACCAGGAATCGACTGAATGCCGGTGCGCCGAGGGTCCGCCCGTCGGGTAGGATCAGGCCGTTGTCGATCAGGTAGGCGGGGAGCAACAACAGGGCGGCCACCGCCGTCGCGAACCGCCCCGCGCGGCCAAGCTGCCGCGCCAGCGGACCCGGCATCCCGAGATAATGCTCGGCCCACCCCGATGGCCGGGTCGCCCAGCGGATCAGCGCCTGCACGAACAGCGCCAGCGCCAGCCCGGCGAGAATCGAGCACGCCAGGATGCTCATGCTGCGGGGCCAGGGAGCCTGGCGCGCCACGTACGCCAGTAGCAGCAGGTACGACGGCCACAGGGCCGACATCGCCGAGCCCAGCGCCAGCGACCGCAGCCCACGCCGGAATCCGCCAGGTTCGCTCGCTCCTGTCATCGCGTCGCTCCACTCCCTTTGCCTCGGCTGTCATCCCAGTCGCCGGCCGCTCTCAGCCTCCAGCATCCCGCCGATCGTCAAGACGCCGGCCTGGTCGACGCGGGAAGATCGCGTGCGATCCTCGTCCGAAGGGCCCTGCGAAGCCGGATCAGGCCGAAGGGCAGAACGAGCGCCGCGATCGAGGCGCTGACGAACTCGGGCGAGCGCCGGCCCCACTGGTCGACCCGGCTCGCCTCGTGCACCAGCCGCCAGAGCGAGCGGAACACGTGCCGCGACTCGCGCGCCCCCTGCGAGACCGTGCCCAGCCCGATCGGCTCCTGATCGCGCACCCAGAAAATATGCGTGCGGATGAAGCCATATTCCTCGTCGAGGATCGCCAGCCGGCGCGAGACCTGCTCGAGCGTCTGCCCGGTCGCCTCGGTCAGGTGCTCGAGCGCCGCGCGGCGGCGAATCAACAGCGCCTTGTGCCGCTGCTCCAGCCCGTCGAGCACCGACTCGCCCTCGGCCCACCGCGACGGCGCGAGCTGCTCGCGCAATAGCTCCACCTCGTACCGGTCGTGTACCGAGTCGCGGATCAGCTCGAGCTCGACCTCGGTCAGCATGTCCTCGTAGTACTGCAGCCGCGTCTCGACGATCGCCACCTCCTTGCGGACCAGGCGGTCGCGCTCGGGACCGATCCGGCGGAAGTCGTTGTTGAGCCGGATCGCGTCCAGCCGGCTGACACGGCCGTCATCGAGCAGGTCCTTGATCCGCGCGAAGTCGGCCGCGGCGTGATCGGCCAGCCCGCGCTGCTCTTCCGGCGACGGCGAGGGATTCGTCGCCAGCGCGCGCTCGAGCTTGACGACCTGCGCCTCGAGCTCCAGCAGCAAGGCCACCCGGCCAGCGTGGAACCGCTCCAGGGGATCGTTCGCGATGCGCGACCGGCTCTCCTCGGCGGCCGCCTTCTGCTTCAGCGCCGCCTCCTGCTGCTCGGCCGCCGTGTTGTAGCGGGCCTGCATGACCTCGAGAGTCCGGTCGGCCAGCCGGACCTGCGCCTGGACGACCTGGAGCTCCAGCTCACGGACCCCCGCCAGCTTCGACTCGAGCGCGATCTCCGCCTCGGCGGCCCGAAGCTGCATCGATCCGACACGTACCTTCCAGTTGTCGTTGACCTGCCGCTCGCGTGCCAGCCGCCCCGACTCGCGCGAGGGTTTCACGGTCGGCGCGGCCGCCACGGCCGGGGCCGACTCCAAAGTCGTGGGCCCATTGCGGTCGGTGCCTCTGGCCTTCAACGCGGCGACGACCTGGAACAACTTGTCGCGCTCGGCACGGCGGGCGTTCTGGCGTACCTCCCAGCCGGAGACCTCGGTCTGCAAGGTCTCGACCTTCGCGCGGGCGTCCTTGCACTCGCCGCTCGCGGCGTCGAGCGCGTCCTTCATCTCGTCGCTGACGACCAGGCGGGCACTGGGCTCGGTGGCGCGGAACGACGGCGGCAGAACGTCCTCGGGGTGAGCCAACGCCTGGGCAAGGAGAGCCTGAATTCGCATCAGCTCGCCGCGCTTGTCGGCCGCCTGCTGCTCAGGGCTGGGGACGGGATGCGCCGCCTTCCTGAAGGCCGCAGCAGCCTTGTCGTACTCCTCGAGCAATCGGAGGCGTTCCTGAAAGACCTCGCGAAGCTGCCTGGCCAGGGGCGACTCGGCCCGGGTCGGGGTTGCCGATGCCTGGGGCGGTGCTGACGCGGGAGCCGACGACGAGCCCGAGGCCCCGGCCGGTGCCGCGGCGGCTGCGGCGGCCGGAGCCGGCGAGCCGAGCCCCTGGAGCTGCGCGGCGGCCTCAGCGCGAAGGGCGGCGACATCGGCATCGGCGGCCGTCGGCGATGCCCCGACGGTCCCCGCGCCCGCCGTCGCCGTCGCTGATACGGTGGTTCCGGCCACAGCCGAGGCCGGCGGTCCCGCGGGGCGTACTCTCGGCGTGGACTGGGCCACGCCCGCGGATCCGAGACCAAGAACGACCGCCAGCGAGGCCAGCCCGCCCCGGAGTGGCCCGGGCGAGCGGTTGAGGCAGAAAAATCGGGCAAACCCGGGCCGGTCGGCCCGATGGGTGGATCTCGGCATGGCGCGGGTTCCCTCCCGCCGGACACGGCGTTGGCCAGATGTGACGAGCATGACGGAACGGCGTAGGGTATCAAAACCCCCAGCGCGGGCAAGGTGAATGTGAACCTGTCAGCCACCTCCAAAACCCGGGCCGGCCGGCCGACGCGGGGCGGAACCGGGAGTACCGGAGGATCGCGCCGGCGGATCCGATCGCCGAGCCGCGCCAGGCGCGCGAACCGCCAGCTTCGGACACCCGTATAACCCGTCCAGGCGAGCTCCTCAGCCCCGGCGCCTCACCGACGGTTCGCGGCACGGCGCACCCCGGAAAAGTGGTCGAATCAGCCCGGGAAACACCCTTGATTTGGACGACGGCAGCCCTATCATTGGAACGTTCCCACTGATCATTGTCCGAATGAGGAAGTACATCCAAACGCGATCACACCGTTCCCTTCGCCGCCTTCATCA
>JAKAUH010001063.1 GCA_021818605.1 Planctomycetota bacterium | reverse complement strand
AGATGGGCGAAGCGCGCGTCGGTGATCCCGGGGCTCTTCACGAAAATCTGGAGCCACTCGAGCGAGCTCAACCCGTCGAGGTGGGCGAGGTCGGCGTCGGTGGCCGACGTCGATTGCAGGTTGAGCCTCTTCAGCCGGCGAAGGCCGGCGAAGTGCTTCAGGCTGGCGGCGGTGGCGCTCGTGAAGCTCACTTCCAGGTCGGTGAGCTCGCCGAGCCGGCTGATGGGCTCGATCCCGGCGTCGGTGATGCCCTTGCAACTGTTGATCGTCAGCGACTCCAGCCCGCGCAGCCGACCGACCTGGTCCATGAGCTCGTCGTTGACCCGCTCCGGCTTCCCCGCGACGAGTATCACCCGCTTGACGGTTGCGAAATAGTCCGGCCCGAGTAACTGGATTGCCCATCGCCTCCACCGGGGCGGTTGGCCGGGGACCTGAAAACCATCCTGCCACTCCCAATCGTAGACGACTTTCCCTCCGGCGTGCTCGATCGACGCGACGGCGGTCTGCTGCTCGCGCGACCGGGCGACCCAGTAGCCCAGCCCGCCGCCGACGATCAGGACGATGACCATCAAGGCTCGCAGGCTGAAGCGGATCCGCGGAACTCGCCGCTCCGCTCGTTCTGTCGTCGCTGCGTCCAAAGGCTCGCCTCCGGAATGTCAAGATCGTGGGGTGCCATCATGACCGTATGGCGGATCGTATCAAGCGATCCCGGATCCGGACATCCCCCTTGCCGGAGGGCCATGCGACTCGGTAAGTTTGGAACTCGATTTGCGGCGAAAACCCGTGGATTATGAAGGTCCCGTGGTCGACGTCGTGCCGCATGCCGTCGGGCAGCCGCGGACTCAGGCATCGAGGAGAGTGAATCGGTGGCGAATAACCTTGACGCCCTGCTGGCGCGGGCCAAGTCGATCCGGGAAGATATCGTGCGGATGACGACCGAGGCCGGCTCGGGACATCCCAGCAGTTCGCTGTCGGCGACCGAGGTCGTCACGGCGCTGTACTTCGGCGGGTTCCTCCGCCACGATTCGAAGAACCCCCACTGGCCCGACCGCGATCGGTTCATCCTGTCGAAGGGGCATGCCGCGCCAGTGCTTTATGCCGCGCTGGCGCAGTCCGGCTACTTCCCGCACGACGAGATCATGACGCTGCGGAAGACCGGCAGCCCGGTCGAGGGCCATCCCAACATGAAGCGCCTGCCGGGCGTCGAGGCCTCCACCGGTTCGCTTGGCCAGGGGCTGTCGATCGGCATCGGCCACGCGCTGGCCGCGCGGGTGGACAGGAAGGACTATCACACCTACGTGATGACGGGCGACGGCGAGCTCGACGAGGGCCAGAACTGGGAGGCTGCCGCCGCCGCGGCCAAGTTCGGGCTGGATAACCTGACGCTAATCGTCGACCGCAATCATTTCCAGCAGACGGGCCCCGCCGAGGAGGTCCTGAACATGGACCCGATCGACGGCAAGTTCACCGCGTTCGGCTGGAAGACCCAGGTGATCAACGGCAACGACATGCGCGAGGTGCTCACGGCCCTCGACCGCGCCAACGCCGTCAAGGGAATGCCGACCTGCATCGTTTCGCTGACCCACAAGGGCCAGGGCATCCTGAACTTGCTGCGCAAGCTGGGCGACACGAACTTCCACGGCAAGCCGCTGCCGCTGAAGTACCTCGACGAGGCCCTCGCCGAGATCGCCGCTGGCGTCTGAACGGAATCCATCCCGCAAACGGCGAGCGGCGAGCGGTTCCCGGCGGGCACAGGCGGTGCTCGCTCGGAACCCGCCTCTTGTCCGGAATCATCGCCCCATCCAGAAGAAAGGTCCTCCGAAATGGCCGGTGCCTCCTCAGGCGGGTTGCAGACGAAACGCGAGCTGGGCAAGGCGACGCGCGACGCGTTCGGCCGGGCGCTCGAAGCCATCGGCGAGAACCACCCCGAGATCGTGGTGGTCGACGGCGACGTGAGCAACTCGACGCGCACCGAGTGGTTCGGCAAGAAGCACCCCGACCGGTTCTTCAACGTCGGCATCGCCGAGAGCAACCTGGTCGGCGTCGCGGCCGGGCTGGCGGCGTCGGGCAAGACCAGCGTCATTGCCAGCTTCGCCGCGTTCATCACGTGCAACGCGTATGATCAGTTGCGGATGTCCGTGGCGTACCCGGGGCTCAACGTCAAGGTCGTCGGCAGCCATGCCGGGATCTCGATCGGCGAGGACGGCGCGTCGCAGATGGGCGTCGAGGACGTCTCGCTGGCCTGCTCGCTACCCGGCTTCGTCGTGATGGTCCCGGCCGACGAGGAGTCGACGAAGGCCGCGACGAAGGCCATGCTCGAGCACCAGGGGCCGGTGTACCTGCGCGTCGGCCGGCCCGACGTGCCGAAGATCTACACCGTCAGCTCGGCCTCGTTCCAGATCGGCAAGGCCAACAAGCTGCGCGACGGATCGGACCTGACCATCGTGGCCAACGGCATCATGGTCTCCCTCGCGCTCGACGCCGCCGAGGCGCTCGAGTCCCAGGGAATCAAGGCCCGCGTGCTGGACATGCACACCGTCAAGCCGATCGACCGCGATGCGCTGCTCGCCGCCGCCAGGGAGACCGGCGCCCTCGTCGTGGCCGAGGAGCACCTGGCGCACGGCGGGCTTGGCAGTTCGGTCGCCTACACCGTGGCCGAGCTGCACCCGGTTCCCATCCGGTACGTCAACCTGCTCGACCAGTTCGCCGAGAGCGGCGCGCCCGACGAGTTGCTCGAGAAGTTCGGTCTCACCGCCGGCAAGATCGGCGAGGCGGCGAAGGCGGCCGTCGCGGCGAAGAAGGGCTGAGCGGAACGGCCCGGACGATGTCATTGCAGCAGAGCCAGGGTGCACCCGCGGCGACCCTGGGCTCTGTTGCGCGAACCCGTTGCCGTTGGGGCCGGGAGACTCGAACGCCGAAGGCGTTCTACATCATGGCCCAGGGTCGCCGCAGGCGCACCCTGGGAACAGGACGCACCCCGGCCTTCTCTTCGTTTTCCCTCCTGCTCACGGATTGAGATTCACGTTGCGGAGCAGCAGGCTGGCGTTGGGTGCGTAGATCTGGGCGTGGATTGTGACGATCGCGGTCCCCTGGCTGAGCACGCCCGGCTTGTGCCGGCCATTGGGAATGTAGCGGACGTTCAAGGTCCCCTGGGCATAGGCCTCGACGTACAGGCCTGCGCTCGCGTTGACATCGATGGTGAAGGCCGGGAAGTGGTTGGGCCGGCCGCCGCGGTCGACGTATTGCTGCGGGGCGGAGAGGTCGAAGCCCAGCGCCGAGTTGGTGTTGATGTTCCGATCGAAGATCGTGCCGACGGCGCCGAAAGGCAGGGATGGGTCGATCGGCTTGACGATGCGGATCTGGACGTCGCTGTGCAGCATCGTGGTGGATGTGCCGGCCCCCTGGATGAGCGTCTGAGTGGCCTGCGTGGTGGTGCGGCCGGGGACGATGCTGTAGGGCCCGACGAACCGTGCCTTGAATTGCTCGCGCCTCAATTCGCCCGGCTTGGGCGTGCCGGTGGGGGCCAGCGCCATGTTGTTGATCGAGCCGTCCGGATTGAGGACCGGCCCCTGATTGAGCGTCGAGCTGCCAAGCGTGATCGACGCGCCGAAACTGGAGCTGCTCGAGCCGCCGCTTGAGCCGGTTGATCCGCTCCCTGAGCCCGAGCCCCCGGCAAACAGCGGGACGCCCCGTGCTCCCGAGTGCGGGCTCCCAGAGGACATGACGGCCGTGATTCCCGAGAGCAGTTCGCGGCGCTCGACCGTTTCCAGACTCGGCTTGAGGCCACGGCGATTCCGGCGTCCCATCGTTCCCTCCCCGCGGTGGCGTCCTGTGTCGTCCGGCGTGTTCAGTCCGATCGGGATTGGATTGGATCGGATCGGATCGGAACGGGCCGGCGCACCGGGCTTCCGTTCGCCCGGTTCTCCTCAATCCCATTCACTTATGGCATGATTCGCTTGCCCACCGCGGTATTCAGCGACAGCATGCTTCGCCGATACCGGATCGCGGTGTCGAGGTACTGCTTGACCTTGTCGTTGAAGTCAAGCTGAGCGTTGATGAGGTCGATGATGCTGATCCCGCCCACGTCGCGTAGCTTGTAATTCCGGTCGAGGATCTCCCGAGCGTCGGGGATCACCTGGGTGTACAGCTCGTGGACGAGCCGGCGTGAGACCTGGTATTCCTGGAGTGCCTCCTCGACGTCGATGACCGTCTGGCGTTCCAGGTCGGTGAGCTGGATCACCGACTGATCGACATTCATCTTCGCGCGGAGGATTCCCCCCTGATTGCGATTGTACAGCGGCAGCGGCACGGTGACGCCGAGAGCCCACGAGGTGGCGCTCTTGACGCCGTACGGGCTGTTATCCTGGAACGTGTAAGGCTGCCAGAGGACATAGACATCGCTGTAGGCGTTGGCCTTCGCCAGCCGGACGTCGGCATGCGCTCGTGCGATGCCCAGACGGAAAGCCTGGATGTCCGGGCGCTCCATCAGGGCGATCTGCCGCAAATCTTCGATCGGCGGGGGCGGCGGCGCCTGAACGACGATCCGGCCGCGAATCTCCAGCTTGTCCGCCTCCTGGACCGTCAGGTTCATCAGCGAGGCCAGCTCGAGCCGGGACTTGCGATAGGCCCCCTTGGCGTCGAAGAGGCCCAGCTCGGCAACCCGCAACTGGTTCTCCACGCGGTCGAGCTCGAGCAGGGTCACCTGCTTGTTCCTGTAGAGTTCCTCTGTCCGCGTCTTGAGGGTCCGCAGTCCCTTCACGCTGGTCAGCGCGTAGATCATCGTCTGCCGAGCATTGAGCGCCGTCACGAACGCCACGTAGACGTCATCGATCCGCTGGCGGACAGCGTCCTGGTAGAGTGCCTCGAGGACCTTCTGGGCCCGCGTGGCCACGGCCGTCCGCGCCCGCCGCTTCTGCGAGATGTCGAGCGGATAGGTGATATTTGTGTCGAACTGCTGCGGGCCGCCGGGGCGCTGCCGGTTATACTCGCCCGTGCGGTATTGCAGGAGCTGGCCGTCCTGGTAGAAGATCGGATTGGCCCTCAGGTTGGCCTGGAGGACATCGGCCCGGGCCATCGGGATCTCGATGAACTTCTGCTTCAGGTCCAGGCTATTCTTGAGCGTGGTGTCGATCGCCTGGTCGAGCGTCAGGCCGTCGGCCGGCCCGATGTCCTCGCTCGATGGCAGCGACAGCGTCCCGAAGAACGAGGTCGACGTCGGGGACACCTCCTGAGATCCGGGGGCTGACACCGGCATTTGCAGCGCGGTCGGTCCGGCCCCGGTCGCGGGCGTGGTGATGGTCGTTGGTATGCCCTTGGGAGAATACGGGCCGGGCCGGCCTCCGAGGACTCCGCCGCCGGGCAGGTTGGACCCCGGCGCACTGCCGCCCGATCCCGGCGCAGTGCCGAACCCCGATCCTGATGCACCGGGCGGCGATCGCATGGCCGACCCGGAGCCTCCCGGCAGATTCGGGACGCTCGTGTCCGTCGTGGGTCCCTGGGCATGCGCCTGGCCGGCAAGCAGACTCAGGGCCAGCAGGGGGATCGCTGCCAGAGCGGTGCGGCCAAGGTTGAATCTCCCCCGTGCGGCGGGCCGCCGGCTCTGTCGATTCATCAAAATGGCCATTCCCGCTCACCTCCTGAAGCCCGGCTCGCGACCCATCCTCGGGCCCCGACACGACCTATCCAGACGCCGTCCCGCATCTGTCATCCTGTCGATCGTCTCTCCTGGGAATTCGGCAACGACCGGCCTGGATCTCAAATCCCGGCACGATCAGCACGAGCGACAAGATTTACCTGGACGGCAAGATTGGCGTGGCGCAGGGGGAGTTCGAAGAAATGGCGAGTGGCAAGGCGATCACGCCCAGGCGCACGGATCGGGAGAGCGAGCCGGGTGGTAAAGCTGGCCCGGCGCATGGATCGGAAGGGCGGCCTTGCGGCGAGTGTGGAGGCGAATCGTGAGCAGCGATTGCCCGGGAGGGAATCCCGGTCCGCCGAGCGGACGACCGGCCCCGCTGCGGACGCGGAGCAGCCGTCAGTCGGTTCATCACGGCAGGCGCGAGGCGAGCTTGTCGGGCCGTCCAACCCCGGTGTGGTCCAGCCGTTCCCGCGCCGGGTCGGAGACCAGCAACCCTCCCTCGGCCATGAGCCGCTCCTCGTACATCATTTCGAGGATCAGACTGCCGAGCGTGGCGACCTGCTCGCCGGGCTGGAGCTCGCGGTGTCCCTCCGACGGTCGCGCAACCACCACGATGTCGTTGCTCTCCTTGGCCGCCAGGATCGGCCGCCGCTCGAAGCTCTTGACCTTTCCGGGCTTGAGGACGAACACGTAGTCCTGGCGGTCGACCGACACCATCGCCGAGCGGGGAATCACCGTCTGCCCCGGCTTGGGCTGGATCTGCACCAGCAATTTGACGAATTCGTGCGCCTTGAGCCGGCCGTCCAGGTTGGGGATCGTGGTGCGGAACTTGGCCGAGCGCGTGTTGGGGTCGATGGCCTTGTCGATGTAGGCGATCTTGCTGATGACCTCGCGATTGGACGTGGGGAACACGACCTTGAGAACCTGGTTCACCTCGACCTTGTCAGCATCGAGCTCGCTGACACCCCCCCAGACCCACAACTTGCCCAGGTTGGCGATCGTCAGCAGCGTGTCTTTCGAGTCGTAGTAGTTCGACGGCACCGCGACGCGCTCAACCACCGTGCCCCCGGCGCGGGCACGCAGGATCATCCTGGCTTTTTCCTTGCCGTCCTCGTCCTTGGAGTGCTCGATCTCCTGTTCGGTGAGTCCGTAGACCAGCAGGTTATCCTTGGCCAGTTTCATCTTCAATCGGCTCTGCGCCTCATCGTTTTCGACCTCGATGGCCTGGCTGCCAGGGATCGTGCCGTTCTTGGCCAGCGGCAGCTTGTAATCGTAGATCTTCTTGTCGTGGTTGTACTGGCTGAGCGCCAGCTCGTAGGCGCTCTTGGCGGCGGCGAGGTCCGTGCTGAACAGCTCGAGTAGCGGATCCCCCTCCTTGACGACCGAGCCCAGTTCGACCAGGACGTTATCGACCCGGCTGTCGAACTGGAGCCGGACGGTGGTCACGGCGGCCGGGTCGTAGTCGGTGGTGCCGAAGAGGGACAGGATCGTGGGCTCGGTCTGGCTGACCACTGGCCTGGTCTCGAGGCCGATGGCCTTGACCTCCTCGTCGGTGATCTGGACCGTACGGTCCCAGGCCGTGGTCGGCTTGCTCGATTCGATCCACGATTTATCGGACGGTTCCTCCTCGTGCATGGACCCGTGTGCGAGTTGATTCCAGACGAGGATGACCTGCGCCCGCGTCTTCCTGTTGACCGTGACTCCCGTCGCGCCGGCGGCGATCAGGACGACGGCGAACGTCAGTTTCCAGTTGAACTTCATGACGTGGGCCCTCCGAAGTCGCCGCCAGCCGGCGGCGCGCCGTGATCGTGATCGTGATCGTGGTGATGGTCGTGCTGGTGGCGGCCGTGCCCGTGTTCGTGATGATGTCCGTGTGCTTGATCGTCGGGGCCCCGTCGCGAGCGCCCCGAGGGCTGGAGGAAGCGGTCGGTGTAATGCGAGCCCATGATCAGGTCGGTCTGGCACTGGCCGTGGCCCGGGGGCGCGGGGAAGAACGAGTAGAGCACCGGCATGAGGTAGCGGGTGAGGAACAGGGTCACGAGCATGCCGCCGACCACGACGATGGCCAGGGGCCGCTGCGCCTGCGAGCCGATCGACGTGGCGACGGCGGCCGGGAGCAGCCCCAGCGCGGCGGTCAGCGAGGTCATGACGACCGGGCGCACCCGCAGCTCGGCGCCCCGCATCAGCGCTTCCTTCACCGGCAGCCCGGCGGCCCGCATCTGGTTGAAGTAGGAGATCAACAGCACGCCGTCCTGCACGGCGACGCCGAAGATCGAGATGAACCCGACCGCCGCCGAGATCGAGAACGGCGTGCCGGTCAGCTTGAGCGCCCAGACACCGCCCATCGTGGCCGCGATGACGTTGGCCATGACCAGAAGCGCATCCTTGAGCGAGTTGAACGCCGTGTACAGCAGCACGAGGATCAGGCCGATCGAGATCGGCACGATGATCATCAGCCGCTGGTTGGCCTGCTGCATCTGCGCGAACTCGCCGGCCCAGTCGACGTCGTAACCGCGCGGTAAAAGCGCCCCGTGGTTCGGGTCGCGCACCTTGATCTCGGCCTCATGGATCGTCGAGGCCAGGTCGCGGTCCTGCACGCTGAACTTGATCGGGATATACCGCCGGTTGTTCTCGCGGTAGATATACGTCGCGCCGGGCTTGTGCGGCTCGATCTCGACCAGCAGCCGCAGGGGGATTCGCGCACCGGGTTTGCCGTTATCGCCGGGCGGCGTATCGACCGTGATCCGGCCGATGACCTCGGGGTCGTCTCGCTGCGAGACCGGCAGGCGGAGCACGATGTCGAATTTCTTCTCGCCCTCGACCATCTGGGTGAACGCCCGGCCGCCGACCGCGACCTGGACGACCGCCTCCACGTCCTCCACGTTAACGCCATACCGCGCGCACTTCTGACGGTCGATGCGGATCTCCAGGTTCGGCTGTCCCAGGATGTGGAATAGCCCAACATTGGTGATTCCCCTCACGGAGTTCAGGATGTTCACCACCCGCTGCCCTGAGCTCTCGAGGACCGCCAGGTCATTGCCGAACAGCTTGATCGAGTTGGCCCCCTTGACGCCCGACAACGCCTCCTCGACATTGTCGCGGATGAGCTGCGAGAAGTTGAAGTTGATCGCGGGAAACTCGTCGAACTTCTTCGTCAGCTCCTTCTGAATCTCGTCGCGGGTGATTTTCCGATCCCACAGCTTGTAGCCCATGAACTTGACCGGCTTCGTCCGCCACCGCTCCATGGGTAACAGTGGCGCGTTCAACTCGATATTGAAGAAGCTGGTGACGTCGGTGCCGTCGTCGGGCCGGCCCACCTGCGACATGACGCGGTCGATCTCGGGAATCGAGGCGATGACCCGCCGCAGCCGAGGCGCGATTCTCGACGCTTCCTGCAGGGTCACTGTCGGTGGCAAGAGCGCCCGAATCCACAGGTTGCCTTCCTCCAGCGGCGGCATGAACTCGCCGCCGAGCGTGGGGATCAGCACAATCGTGAAGGCCAGCAGGCTCGCCATCCCGGCGAGCACCAGATACCGCCGCCGCAGCACCCGGTCGAGCGCCGTGAGGTAGTTCAGCTTCATGATCCGGTCGATGATCGTCTCCTTCTCCTCCTTCTTGTTGTGGAAGAGGTAGGAGCACAGCACCGGCGTCAGAGTCACTGCCAGGGTGAGCGCGCCGCAGATCGCGAAGGCGTAGGTGTTGGCCATCGGCCCGAACAACGCCCCCTCGGGTCCGGTCATCGAGAACAGCGGGATGAATGCGCAGACAATGATCAGGGTCGAGAAGAGTAACGCGCGTTCAATCTCGTTCGATGCCTCGATGATCCGGTCGATCAGCGGCCGTGACCGATCGGCGTCGTGCGCGGTGATGTGCCGGTAGATGTTCTCGACGATGATCACCGAACTGTCCACGATGATCCCGAAATCCACCGCGCCGATCGACAACAGGTTGGCCGACTTCCCCTGGATATACAGGACCGTGACCGAGAAGAGCAACGCCAGCGGGATCATGATCGCCACGATCCCGGCGCTCGTCAGATCACCCAGGAAGACGAAGAGAATGCCGACGACCAGCAGCATCCCCACGACCAGGTTGTGCCGGACGTTGTGGGTCGTCACCTCGACGAGCGCGGTCCGCCGGTTGAACGGGACGATCTTCATCCCCTTGGGCAGCAGGCTGCCCGCGTTGATCTCCTTGATCTTCTGCTCGACCGCCTGCGACGTGGGGAGCGACTTCTCGTACTTGCGCATCAGGACGATGCCCTCGACGATGTCGTCCTCGTCGTTACGGCCGACGATCCCCAGCCGGGGCTGGTAGCCAATCACGACCTTGCCAATCTGGCGGATGTACACCGGCATATTGTTGTAGCTGGTGACCACCACGTTGCGCAGGTCCTCGAGCTTTTCGACCTCGACAGCGTACGGCGGCTCGCTCGACGACGGGTCGAGCGAGTCGACCCCCTCGCCGATCAGGCCGATGACCCGGACATTGTGCGACTGCTGGCCCAGCGGCAGCACGTCGCCACCAACGTTCGCGTTGGCCTTGGCGATCGCGTCAGTGACCATTTGCAAGGTCACGTCGTAGCGCCGCATCATGCCGGTATCAAGCAGCACGTGGTACTGCTTGACGGTCCCGCCAAAGCCCGTGACATCGATCACGCCCGGCACCGTCTTGAACGTTCGGGCCAGCACCCAGTCCTGGACCGCCTTGAGCTGGTTGAGCGTGTATCCCGGCCCTTCGAGCACGTAGCGCACGATCTCGCCGATCGGGCTCCACGGCGACAGGCCCGGCGTCACGCCCGTGGGAAGGTTGCTCACCATCCCGATCCGGTTGATCACTTCCTGTCGCGCGGCCCAGTAGTCCGTGCCGTACTCGAACTGGCACTTGATGTCGTTGAGCCCGGCCAGCGAGATGCTTCGCAGGTACTTCAGCCCCGGCATCCCGTTGAGCGCGGTCTCCAGCGGAATGCCGACGAGCCGCTCCATCTCCTCGGGGCTGGCCCCGGGGTTCTGCGTGATCACCTCCACCAGCGGCGGCGTGGGGTCGGGATAGGCCTCGACGTTGAGGTTCAGCGCCGAGTAGATCCCCAGCGCGATCAGCCCAATCGTCCCCAGCAGGACGATGAAGCGATTGTGGAGGCTCCATGTAATGAGCGCGCGTACCATGACAGATCACTCGGGCCGGAAAGGATTCGGCGAGGGGAACACGACTGCATGGGGCTTGCACCGGTGGAACGGGAGGATATCGTGGGGGTAGTGGAGCGGAAGGGGATCGAACCCTCAACCTCCGCATTGCGAACGCGGCGCTCTCCCAATTGAGCTACCGCCCCATCAAGTTCCCACGAGACATTCCAGATTACCCTGCGAACTCTCCGAATGCAAGCGCTCTGACAACGGACTCCCGGATGCTCCGGGTCTCCGACCACTCCGGTGAGCGGTCGCCGGGCCGATCGTTCAACCCTTGACGAATAAACGGCTTAGAAACGATCCGAAAACCGCTGTAGTGCTCATGTGATGCTTCAGGTTGCGTCGACCGTCCCGAGCCGGCGCAGGGATTGTCTCAAACCGGCCGATGGAGCCGGCGACCGGGTTGACGGATTGGTGGAAGAAGGGCCCCCTCCGTGGTGGAATGACAGTTGGTCCACACTTG
>JAKAUH010000682.1 GCA_021818605.1 Planctomycetota bacterium | reverse complement strand
AACCCGCCGGGTTCTTAGCTCTCTCGCGGATCATTGCTTATATTACCCCGGCAAGGAAGATTCGCACGTAGGTCAGGCTTTCCAGCCTGACAGGGCCGAACCGTCAGGCTGGAAAGCCTGACCGACTTTCATGCCGGCGTAATAACGCTCCCGTGATCCTCGAGGGGGGAGTGCTCGATGACGATTCGTTTTGAGATACCGCCGGAGATCGAGCAGCAGATCCGCACGACCGGCGTGGACCTCGGCCGCGATGCCAAGGAGGTCTATCTCATGGAGCAGTATCGCCAGGCGAAGATCACTCATCGTCAGCTCGAGGACGCCCTGGACCTGAGCTTCCACGCGGCCGAGCAGCTCCTGAAAGAACGGGGGATGGGCCAGGATCTTGACATCGAGGAATTCGAGGCAGGGCGGGAGATCTTGCGGAAGGGCCGGACGGCATGATCGCGGTCTGCGACATGGGCCCGCTGCACTACCTGGTGCTCATCGGCTGCGACCACATCTTGCCCCGTCTCTTCGATCGAGTGATCACGGCCCGCGTCGTCGTCGGGCAGGAGATGTCCGACCCGCAGACACCGGAGCCCGTCCGTCTGTGGGCCGGCAACCCGCCGCCCTGGCTGGAAGTCATGGAGGCCCGGCAGGTCGAGGACATCCCCTCCCTCGGAAAGCCAGGAGTGAGAGGAGACGGAGACCGTGCCGTCATCTCGCTCGCCCGCGAGGTGGCGGCGGACGTGCTGGTCATGGACGATCGAAAGGCGAGGAGGGAGGCGAGGAGAAGGGGACTCCGCCTCGTCTGGACGCTCGATGTGCTCGACGAAGCGGCCGAGCGGGGGATCATCGACGACCTCTGCGAACGACTCGAGCATCTGGTGGACCGCACGCCCTTCTATTACCCCGGCAAGAAAGAATCTCACGAACCATTACGGGACCGGACCGGACCGGACCGGACCGGACCGGACCGGATCGGGCAAGACTGCCCGACCTACTTCCGACCGGTCCCGAAGTCCGTCGGGCAGTCCTGCTCGATGCGGGCGGATCGCATCGGATCGGACCCGAAGTAGGTCGGGCAGTCCTGCCCGACGCGGGCGGATCGGACCGGATCGGGCGGAGTCGGGCAAGACTGCCCGACCTACGTGAGAATCTTCCTTGCCGGGGTAATACGTGGGCGAAAAGGCCCGGGCTGTCATCGAGGACATGAAGCGGCGGGACATCGACCGCAAGCTCGGGCGGACCCAGCCGCCTCCCGGGCCGACGAGCGGAGCTTGATCCACTCGCTGGCGTCCGCACCAGCCGAGGCGCGCGGAGGGCATACCCGCGCTCGCGCAATCAATCGCTCGCCCCAGCCGGCCCGGGTGCCGATCGTGGCCGTCTCGTCCAGCAGCCCGGCGCGCTCCTCCTGGGCGGTGAGCCGGGCGAACTTCGCGCGGCGGGGGTCGTCGGGCAAGAGGAACGCGTCCTTGCGGTGCAGGACCGGCGGGTTCGCGCCGGCGGCGTGGTCGGTGCCCTCCTTTGATCGGCGCACCGAGTTTCGCGCGGAGCCGCGGAGATCGCGGAGTGCCCGGGCGCGGGCGATCCACGTCGCGGCCGCTCGCGCCCATGCGGTCTCTCTCCGCGTCCTCCGCGGCTCCGCGTGAGACGGGATTTTCGGCGAAAATGGCCGCGGCCATGTCGGGTTGGCCGTACCGGCGGAAGTCTCGCGCCACCAACCCGCGAGACTCCTCGCGGGAGGTCACCACGCAACGCCCCGCAGGGGCCCGAACAAATCAGCCCGGGGCGCCGCCCCGGGGATCCTCGGCCCGGCGGCGGCCGGCGGCGATTGTGCCGAAGAACGCCCGGACGGCCCGCCGGAGCCCGACCGGCAGGGCCGAGACCGGCGGCCGGCGGCGGAAGCGGGCGAGGGTCGGGCACAACGTCGCGTCCTCGGCGCTGCGCGTCCGCCCGATTGGCGTCGCGTCGTGTCGTGTCTGCATTGCGACTCAAGTTATGGACCCGTCCAGTCGAGACGGAATCGGTAAGTCTGGAGGCAGGCCGACACGGAGCACGGACTTGACCGATCCCCCCTTCGATGATCACGACGATCATCGGACGATCGTCGCGTTTCACGGGACGACGGCCGAGATCGCCGGTGACCTGGTCGATGGCCAGCCCTTCCGGGTCAGCAGCAATTCCGATGACTGGCTCGGCAGCGGGGCCTATTTCTGGGAATACGCCCCGAAACAGGCCTGGTGGTGGGCCAGCGAGTTCAAGCGATATCCGCGGCCGGCCGTCGTTGGGGCGATGATCCGCCTGGGGAATTGCTTCGACCTCCTCGATCCGACGAACGTGCGTTAGTTGAAGGCCGTCCATCGCGGTATGCTGGAGAAGTGGGCTGCGAGCGGTTCGAAGGTCCCGAGGAATGGCAATCAGCATAAGAACCTGGACTGCGCGGTCTTCAATGACCTGTACAGGGAGTCGGAGGCGGGTCCCAAACCGATCGATTCGGCGCGGGCCGTCTATGTCCCCACCGAGTCGGCGAAGCGGATCTGGGAGAGGAGCTGGATCTATGAGGAAGCACACATCCAGGTCAACGTCCGGACGCAAAAAAACATCGTCGCGGCCTGGCACGTCGGGCCGGACGGCCGGTATGGCCGCCGCTGAGGAGGCGGAAAAGAGCGGGTACGCGGACAGTCCCTGGGCGTACATCGTCGAGAACATTCGCAAGATGACGCCCGAGGAATTCCGCGAGTCGCTCGTCCAGGCCGGAATCGTCGACCAGAACGGAGAGCTCACGCCAACGTACCGGCGGTGATTCGGACCCAGCCCGGGGGGCATCACAGGCCCTGGTGACGCACCTCGACCAACCCCGGGCCTACCGCGATACCCCGGCTCCGCGCGCGAGACCGACCACATCAGCCGGAGAAGTCGTCCGATCGGGCCGACGTCGGACCGTCCGGCGCCCGAGCCCTGACCAACCGATGGCCGCGGAGGGCATGGCCGCGCTCGCGCAATCGCTCGTTCCAGCCGGCCCGGGTGCCGATCGTGGCCGTCTCGTCCCGCAGCCCGGCGCGCTCCTCCTGGCGGATCAGGCCGGCAGACTGTAACGAGGTCCCGGCTGGGAGAGCCCCAGTTCATCGAGTATCATCAGGGACGAGGAGGATGCCGCGATGCCCTTGCGCGATCACTTTCACCCCCCCCTCGTCGATCGGAGGTCGTGGGACGGTCTTCACGGCGGCTGGCCGATGATGATCGTCGCGGGGCTCGAGGGGAAGCTGCCGGAGCGCTACGTCGCCGAGCCGCAGATCCACCTTGGCTCGTCCTTCGAGATCGACGTGGCGACCTACGACCGGGATCAGGACCACGCCGATTCCGCCCCGGCCGCCGAGGGCAACGGCGGCGGTGGAGTCGCGACGGCGGTCTGGGCTCCGCCGCGGCCGACGCTGGCCGTCGCGACCGACCTGCCGGACGTCGATGAGTACGAGGTGCTCGTCTACGACACCAGGGCGGGCCGGCGCCTGGTGGCCGCGGTCGAGATCGTCAGCCCGGCCAACAAGGACCGGCCCGAGCACCGCCGCGCCTTCGTGGCCAAATGCGCCACCCTGATCCTGGACAACGTCTGCGTCGCGATCGTGGACCTCGTCACGACGCGGAAGGCCAACCTCTACCGCGACCTGATCGATCTCATCGGAGTGGCCGACCCCGCCCTGCCGGATGAGCCCCCGCCGATCTACGCCGCGGCCTGTCGCTGGAACCGGAGGGAGGACGGCTGGCTGTTCGAGACCTGGTCGCATTTTCTCGAGATCGGCCGGCCGCTACCGACGCTGCCGCTCTGGCTCTCCGAGACCGACTCGGTGCCGCTCGAGCTGGAATCCAGCTACGAACAGACCTGCCGGATCCTCCGCATCAAGTAGAGACCTCCTCCGCAGGATCTCCACGGCCTGAGCGTCGAAGACGGCCAGGGAGTTTCGCGCGGAGATGCGGAGATCGCGGAGGGCTCGGCCATCCGGACGCCCCCCGGCGCGCGGCAACTCGCCGTTTTCGATCTCTCTCCGCGTCCTCCGCGGCTCCGCGTGAGATGCGATTCGCGGCGAGCAGGATTATTGGGGCCTTGCTGTGTCAGGCCGTACCGGAAGAAGCGGCCCCACTTCCCTGGTCACTGTCGATCATGGCCCTGACCAGCCGATGCCCACGGAGGGCATGGCCGCGCTCGCGCAATCGTTCGGCCCAGCAGGACCTGGTCGTCACCCTCGCCGACGGCCGCGTCCTGGGCATGGCCGCGCTCGCGCAATCGTTCGGCCCAGCCGGTCCGGGTGCCGATCGTGGCGGTCTCGTCCCGCAGCCCGGCGCGCTCCTCCTGGGCGGTGAGCCGGGCGAACTTCTCGCGGCGGGGGTCGTCGGGCAAGAGGAACGCCTCCTTGCGGTGCAGGGCCGGCGGGTTCGCGCTGGCGGCGTGGTCGGTGCCCTCCTTTGATCGGCGCACGGAGTTTCGCGCGGAGGCGCGGAGATCGCGGAGTGCCCGGGCGCGGGCGATCCCCGACGCGGCGGCTCGCGCCCATCCGGTCTCGCTCCGCGTCCTCCGCGGCTCCGCGTGAGACGGGATTCCGGGCGCGGGGTTGTGGCCGTGTGATGCTGGAGGGCCCCTGGCCGCCGAAGCGTTCGGATCCGGACCCGCCCGGCCGCGAGGGGGCAGGTGGGCGGAGCGATGGGATCGGCAGGCCGGCGGCGGATCGGGGCGCCTTCCCGCGGCCGGCGGCCCCGCGGCCGACCGGGCCGGGACCGGGCCGGGGCCGGGCCATTCCGGGCGGATCGGTCGCGGCGAATCGCCGGCGGGACGGACGAGGTGCCTCGCCGTTGATCTGTGAGGATGGTGGGATTCCTCTCGTAGCCAGTGGCCCTGGTGATCGCTGGGGGCATCCGTCTTTCGGGCTGTCGGGCAAAAAAATTTACGTTGGGGTGACTGGCCTCTTGTGCAGATGGACGGTCTTGCACAGACTGTTACCCGGCAGCCGTATGGCGGCAGCAAATCATACATGATTCCGGTCGCGGGTTGCCATTGCGTCGAGGCATGAGGCGGACCGGGCGATTCAGCCCAGGTTTTAGCCCCCAGGATGGTCCATCGACTGGGATGCACGCCGACCATGGCTGTGATTGACCTCTCATTCGTGCTCGTTGGGACGACGATTCCGCTGGATCACGGCTACTCGCTCTTCTCCGCGCTCTGCCGGATCATCCCGGGGCTTCACGGGGACCGACGGGTCGGGGCTCACCCGATTCGGGGCAGGCAGAACGGCCCGGGAATCCTGGCCCTCGACGGACGGTCGCGCCTGAAGATCCGCCTGCCGGCCGAGGAGATCGCCCCCTACATCGCGATCGCCGGCAAGGAGCTGAATCTTGAGGGCCATCGAGTCCAGACCGGTGTCCCCCAGGTCGAGGCGCTCGACCCGGCCCCGAACCTGGCGGCCCGGCTGGTGACATTCCGTAACGCGATGGATGCCGAGACGTTCGAGGCCGACGTCCGCCGAGAGCTGGCCCGGATGGAGATCCGCGCCACGCCCGAACTCATCCCCGGCACCCGTCCGGAACGGGTCGGCCAGCCGATCCGCCGCATACTGCGCATCAAGGAGCGACGGATCGTCGGCCACCCCCTTCGCGTCGTTGGTCTATCCGCCGAGGAATCGATCCGGTTGCAGGAAGAGGGCCTCGGCGGGCGGCGGCGGATGGGGTGCGGTATGTTCCTCCCTTTTTCCGTAGGTGGTCGCTGATGGCCCCGAAGTTCCGCGCGAAAACGTCGGGAAATCGGGCTGGAACATTGCTCGCCAAGCCCGACCGCACCCTGGCCGGTCACACTCAAGACGTGGCCAATGCCTTCGTCGCCCTCTTCGGCAGGCCCGATTCACCAACGGACCTGTGCGGCTGCTGGCTGCGGTTCTTCCGTTGCCCGTCCGAGCGGGCCTTTCTCATCAATGGCTTGATCGCAGCGTTCTGTCACGACTGGGGTAAGGCCAACGATGGTTTTTTGCGCATGCTCGAGCGGCGCGGCGTGCAACTCTTGCGGCACGAGCAGATCAGCGCGATGCTTGTCAACCAGCCCGGCATCCGGGATTGGCTTCGGGGTAATTCGGACATAGACCTTTCCCTTGTACTTGCTGCGGTGGTGGGTCATCACCTGAAGGCGCGAGCCGCAACCTTCGGCCAGCCCGAGTCAAGTCCGGAAGGCATCGTCCGCCTTCGCTGGGAGGAACTGAGACAGCAGTTTATTGGGACTGTCGTGGATGTCCCTAATCCCGTGATCCCTCCCTTAGACGTGCCCGCGATCTGGAGCTTTAGGCCAGGTCCGGGGATGGCCGATCTGGCGTCCGCGATGCGTGAGGTCCGCGATCGTCTTGAGTCGCTAGGCGATGAACTTGAAGCGGACGAGCCGCGGAGGCGCCTTCTCTGGGCGGTCCGGGCTGCGCTGATCGCTGCCGACTCGGCTGGCTCAGGGTTGTACCGAACGAGGAACGATATCACTGCGTGGGTGGAGAGTGCATTCGACCCGGGCAGCCGGCTCGATGGCCAGGGGATCTGGCGAAAGGTGATTGAGCCAAGGCTCCAGCAGATCGGCGGTCGATGGCGCGGCTGGAACGAGTTTCAGGAGGCGTGCGGCGACCCGGGGCGGGTCCCCGCGCGGGCAATACTCCTGGCCCCTTGCGGTAGTGGCAAGACGCTGGCTGCCTGGAGGTGGATCGCCGCCCGTTGTGCCGAGAGGCCCGTCGGTCGTGTTGTTTTCCTCTATCCGACACGAGGCACGGCCACCGAGGGATACCGCGATTACGCGTCGCACGCGGGCCCGGAAGAGGCCGCGTTGGTCCACGGTACGGCTGACCTCGACGTCGACACCGTCCACCCCGACCTGGCCATCGAGGGGCGCATTCAGGAGGCCCGGCTCTTCGCTCTGAGGCAATGGCCCAAGCGGATCTTCAGTGGCACGGTTGATCAGTTCCTCGGATTTCTCCAGCACAGTTATGGGCCGACATGCTTGCTACCGATGTTGGCCGACTCGGTCATCGTGGTCGACGAGGTTCACAGCTATGATCGCGGTATGTTCTCCGCCTTGCTCCAATTCCTCCAGAACTTCGACGTTCCGGTCCTCGCGATGACAGCCACGTTGCTCCAGCGGCGGCGGGAACAGTTGGCGCGGGGCGGAGCAACGCTCGGTGGTCGGGGCCTAGCGGTGATCGATGGCCTCTCGCTAGGAGGCGAAGGCGACGAGTTGCGATCGATCGCCGATCATCCTCGATACCAGATTACCGGCGTACCGGACTGCGAGACGGCGATGCGACGTGTGCGTGAGGCCCTCGCATCGGACGAGCCTAGGCGGGTTCTTTGGGTCGTGAACACTGTAGACCGGGCGCAGGAAATCGCGCGCCAGTTCGCCTCCGACCCGAAAGCGGAATCGCTCATCACGCGTGATGGAGTCCCGGTCTTCTGCTACCACAGCCGATACCGCCTGGTTGACCGGAGGCAGTGGCACCAACAAGTTGTCGACACGTTTCGACCAGCCGACGGAAGGGTGCGGCGGGTTCTGGCAGTGACTACGCAGGTCTGCGAGATCTCTCTTGACCTCGACGCAGACTTCCTCGTGACCGAATATGCGCCAGCGACTTCGCTAGTGCAGCGACTGGGGCGATGCTGCCGCGATTTGCTTGCCCATCGGTCTGACCGGAGAGGTGAGGTCGTCCTCTATGAGCCAAGGAACGAGGATGGTCGCAGGTGCAAGGCCCCGTACACTGACCGCGAAATGGAGGGTTGCGACGAGCTCGTCGCCCGCCTGCTGTCGGCCAAGGTCGTCTCTCAATCCGATCTCGAGGATTTCCTGGGGGGCTTGCCACACACCGCCGAACTGCCTCGGGAATGCCGTTTCATCGAGAGCGGCCCCTGGGCGTCCTCTGGCGAGGAAAACTTCCGAGACGGCGACGACTACACCCGCCAATCACTGTTACCTCGCGATGTCGAGGATTATCTCAGGTGGCGCGATGAGCCGGCGTCCTGGCGCAGCCAGGAACTGATCCTCCCTGTCCCCAGCGGGATGATCGATCGCAAGAAGGTGGATCAGCGGCTTCCCTCCTGGTTGCGCATCGCCGATGCCCGGAACGCCAGTTACCTCCCGGCGCTCGGCTATTGCCGTGATGAACGACCAGATTCCTATGCGATCGTCTGAAGGAGTTTCGATGGCCAGGCCCAAGGCGAAGTCCCCGAAGACCGAACCCGAAAGCATTGAGATCCAATTCCTCCTGCACGAGCTGCCCACGGCCCAGCACAAGGCGGGGCTGGCTGGCCTTCTGCTGGAGATCGACAGCATGATAGAGCGGCGGGACGCGGGCTTACTACCGGCGGAGGTTGAGATCCCGAAAGTCGTGGAGCGATCGGCCACGGGCGCGGTCATCCGCCTGGGGAAACGCTCAGTTCAAGACCTCCTCGACGATGTGTATTCTGCGGAGGTCGTCGAGGTTCGTTCGGGCACGCGCTGGCCCAATCCAACCCCGAAGCGCGAAGAGCCAAACCCCTCTGCCGGACCCGGGGAGCCGAAAAGGTGGTTCGTCTACGATGTCGTCGAACCGTCGGGCCTTTTCTTGCGTCGGTACATGGAAGGCGATAAGGCGACGTGGCACAAGCTCTGGCGGGACATGGTATGGCGGGTCCAGCGTGGCCGGCCGACAACCCGCGGACCTTACAATGCTCGTTCCAAAAGAGAGCCGACCACAGAGGGGCAGGCCGCCTGGAAGGAACTAGTCGCCGACGAGAAAGCCAAGGCGGTCTCAGGAGAGCGACGGACAGTCGAACTGGCCAGTGCGGTCATGCTGGGTGTGCAGGCCATAAACGCCGAACTCGTGCCGTTTGAGGACCGTGCCGATCATAATCTGCTCCTGCACTTCTGGCCTTTCACTGCCCGCATTTTCGTCCCCGAGGCGATCGATGCCGATGGAGATCGGGACTACCGCGGCTGCGGCTTCGTTTTGGCGATTCCCGATGTGAGCGACCTCACCGCGTTCTGCCGGGCTTACTCGCGGTTCCTTGGCGATTTGAGCACGCGACGGCGAGGATACCGGCCGGAAGACGCCGTCATCTCACTACCTGCACAGGCGCCGCTGGAGTTCATGCGACACTTCGACGATCTGGCGACCCGTCACGTGATCGACGAGGGGCCGTCCCGCTTCGTCGCGGGGGTCGAGTTCTACCACATGGTCCCAGTCGGCCAGAACGTCAAGATGATGGCCCACGGAAGGATTCCACCAGAAGATCGCCTGCTGACCGCGTACGCAGGGATTCGACGATCCTGCCACAATCCGCTGTTCCTCTCCTGCTCTCTCCAAGCTGCACTCGTAGATGAACCGTGGTTCGCCGAGCTCATCGGGCCGCTCGTCGAAAGGAAGTGGAAGTTCTTCGTCTACTCCACGCAGGAGCGAAATCCGACCCCACCAGCGATGATCGGCTTCGCCTGGGATGTCGATCGGCAGTTCAGGACGATCCGAGAGCGTTACCATCAGATGAAGGAGGCCGAGATGCCCGTTGAAAGCATGGGACCCGATGTCGTGGATTCCCTCATCTACGACCTGGTCTACCAGTACGTCAGGGAGCGTGCCTGTGCGCGCTCGGTAGTTGATCGCGACGACCCTGATTGGCGGTCCAAGACCGCCGAGGAACGTCGCGACGTATGCTCCAAGCTCTTCCTCGAGCTTCGTTCCCGCAACGACGACGATTTCGTCCGTCACTTCACCGCTACGCTGGGTTCTGTTCCGCAGTGGTTGAAGAAACCGGAATACCTGGCAGTCACCGCTGCGCTGATGCGCCCCTACACCGAGGAGGTTGGCAGTCATCGCCCTAGAACGCGCGATGACATCAAGACCCTGACCTTACTGGCCCTCTCCGCCCACTCGCGGAGCTACAAGGCCCGCGGCGACGAAACCGTGCCCCAGGACACCGAAGCCGAGGAGACCGAGTGATGAACCTGTTCGCCACCGTGCTGACGCATCCAGCCCCGACCGCTAACTATCGGGGTGAGAGCGAGCTGAACCGCACCGTGATCCAGAAGATCACGGACGGAAGGGCCGAGTATCCGATCGTCTCGCCCGAGGCCATGCGCAACGCGCTGCGCGAGATCCTCTCAGGGCCGAGGTACGGCCTGCCGGCTAACCGCAAGCGCATTCATCCGACTGCGGGCGAGGGGGACGAGAAGCAGCAGCTCGCCGTCAAGTACGCGGAGTACCCCGACCCGGACAAATTTGCCGACGATTTCCTGTTCGGCTACCTGCTGGCCGTCAAGAACGAGGAGCTGAACAAACTCCGCAAGGCTAAGGGCAAGGATTTCCCCCTGAAGCGAGACAGTATCCTGCGGATGAATCTGGCCAAGGGCCTGGAGCCATACCGCCACGTCACGGTCTTCACACAGTCCCCGATGTTTCATAAGGACAACGCCTGGAAGGTCGGCGGGGATGGTGGGACAAGCTCGGCCCTACTCCACCGCGAGACGGCCGACACCGCCTTCCAGTACCCGTTCGCCTTAAATTGCGAGGACAGTCGGGCCAAGCCCGAGTGGGCCACGAAGTTGCTCGACGCTATCGGCGAGCTGGCCGGTGCGTCGGGGAACCACGCCCGCAGCCTCTACTTCATGGCCCCGGCGAGCATCGTAATTCGTCTCACGGAGCAGCTCTGCCCGGGGTACGAGCAATACCACTTCACGGTCCGGCGCGACCCCAGCACTAACGACCGGATCTACGAATCCCGGGTCATCTCGAGGTTGCTGTCCGACGGGAACCCGCTGCCCAAAGAGGAATTCTACATCGGGGGAGAGATCGTCGATCGGCTCTCCAATTCCGATCGGCAGAAGTTGTCCGAAGGCGGTGAGGTCGGGACGGGTGCGACCCTTGATCCCGATCCGCGCCGCCTGCTCAAGACGGTCGCGGCCAAAGCGTTCAACCTTCCGGCCAAGCAGGAGGTTTGATGATGCTCTGGCTGGAGATCCGTGCCCCGTTTGCCGCGTGCCGCCCTTTCGTCGCCGGCTGGTATCGCCCAACGGCCGGGTTCCTCACGCATTCGGCCGTGTATGGTCTGTTGCTCAATCTCGCCGGGGTCGAGTCCCGCCTCGGCGAGCACGAAGCTGGCCATGACGGCCGGACGCCCGCAAGTCTGATCCGGCCGGGACTGCCGACCTTTCGCCTGGCCCTCGGCCTGCCCGAGGGAGCGGCGCCGCCTTCGGTCCAGTCGGCCTTCCAGCAGTTGCATAACTACCCTGTCGGCAAGGACGCAGGGTTCGATCCGGTGCTGGCAAAGGGCCGCAAGAACAACATAGCCCCGGTCCGACGGGAGTTTCTTTGCGATGTCC
>JAKAUH010000077.1 GCA_021818605.1 Planctomycetota bacterium | reverse complement strand
CCATCCCAGCTCGAGGCGATGTAGGTCGGTCCGTTCTCCTGCCAGTTCCCCTGGCTGCCGCTGCCGGTGATCGGCGCGCCGTTGATCCGGCGGTTCAGGCCGATATTGGTGACATAGTTGTGCGTCCCGACCCGCGTGTTCGTGCCGTTGAGCAGGTACGAGCCGGAGCCCCCTGGCGCCGTGTCGGACGGGCAGAGGAAGGTCTGGATCTGCATGCAAAGGACGGTGTACTGGAACAATGCTTGCCCACCGCCGGCGGCACCATTGTCGGGCGGGTTAGGAGCATTGGCCGCCCCGAAATTGTAGCTCCAGCGGGCGCCGAAGGTCCAGTTGATCGCGTTGTACGCCACCGACTGTTCCATGTAGGGGAGCAGTCGGGCGAGCTGCGACCAGTTCTGGCCCGGAACCAGGGGTGCCGTAGTGGTCCAGTCGGTGCTGTGGGGCGGTACGAGGGTCTGGGCGCTGACATAGTTGTGCATCGCCAGACCGATCTGCTTCAGGTTGTTGGTGCACTGGGCACGTCGAGCGGCCTCACGAGCAGCCTGCACGGCGGGCAGGAGCAGCGCGATCAGCACCGCGATGATCGCGATGACGACGAGCAACTCGATCAGGGTGAAACCCCGACGGATTCGGATCATGACGGGCTCCCACTTCTTATGAGATCGGATAGGACTAGGACGCGATCGAAGAACAGAGGGGCGAATATCCACGATAAGGCCTCGAACCCGGTCAAGCAAGAGGCCACCGCGCCCCAGGGTTACTCGCGGTGCCGGCAAACCCGGATCTTGCCACTTCCTGTCTCACTGCTTCTTGGCCGGGGCAGCGCCAGTACCAGCACCAGCACCAGGATAGCCCCCCTTCGCGTAGGGGTTATTGGCCTGCTGCTGCTTGGCGTACTCCTCCATGGTCTGGGGCTGCTTGGTGGGGGCCGCGGTCGTCCCCTCCGCGGGCTTGGGAACGGCACCGGCACCCGCCTGGAGCTTGTTGGCCTCGGTTTCGTTATCGGTGCTGCAACCCGACAGGATGAGCATGGAGGAAAGGACAACGCCGAGACCAAGTCCCCGGATCAGCGTATTCACGAGTAGATGACTCCTGTTGAAAACTCACGTCGAGGCATCGCTCGCGACCGGTCGGCCGTGGGATGCATCACAACGGGGCTCTGACCAACGATGAAGGACAAGCAAAACCAGTACCTTCTGGTCGCCTCGTCCGAGATCAATCGCGACGTGCCGGTACGGAGAACCACGCGCCGGTGGAAACGACGCGCAGGTCGCCCCGCGACCCAGATCCTCGTCGCGCACGGCCTTTTCGAGATGACCTTCGCCATCAGGAAGCCCAGCGCCACGATTTCCAGGGGTATCGGATCACCGCTCGCGCGGCAATGTCCGATGATGCGCACCACACGACCATTCAATCTCAGAAACGACCCGCTCGCCTGACAACCAAGCTCTTGGAAAGGACGAAAGGTTGCCGCCCATAGCCACCCGGAATCCCGATCCCTGCTCCTGGCACGGGAATCGGCGCGGTACGGCCTGCGAGCGACCCAAACTTATACTCGATTCCCGACTCGTGTCAAATCATTTCTTCATCAAGACGCAACTGCTAATTCCTTAGTGGTTAACAGCCGTTCTTTCAGCCTGTCATGCTCTTAAGGTGCGAACAGTCAGCCCATCCTCACATCCAACTCCCACGGCGCCATCGACTTTACGCGGTAATCGATCCTGAGGGCACGTCAACGACCTTCGCTGCTGGCTCGATTAAGACAACTTCTCCGAATGATTTCGGGATCAGAGAAGGCGCGAGCGATCGGAAAGTATTGCTTTTGGAGGCATCCTGGCATTGCATGGAAGACCAAGAAAGGGAATTCATCTCGAATCACCAGGCCGAATCGGCATGATGGCCTTGGGTCCTCTGGTTCACCGAAGCTGGCCGGCGAACGGACCTCCCTGGCGGGAGCGGTGCGATGAATGACATGGACCGCTTCGCGGAGGCCATGTTGATGATCGACGGGAAAGCCCAGCAACGCGAGGACCGACCCTGCGATCCGACCACATGAACTGGTGTGCGCTCGGTGTCACGCCGTTCGGGCGGGATCGGAACGCCGAAGGGCGGTTTCGCTCGGCTGGAGATCCGTCGAGGTGTCACAGGCCTGACGCCAGGACCAGCCGGCCAGGCCAGCGAGGACGATCGCTCCGGCGAGCGAGAGCCCCAGGCCGACGACCGCGGAGGACGGACCATGGGAGAAGACGATCGTATGACGTCCCGCGGGGAGGACGACCGAGCGCATCAGGAGATTGGCGCGGAGCATCGCGGCCTGCCGCCCATCGAGCGTCGCCGTCCAGCCAGGGTCGAACACGTCGGCCAGGATCACGATTCCTGGACGCTCGAGCATGGTCCTGAGGGCAACGCGGCCCGGTGCCAGGTCGAGCACATCCACGATGTCCTTCGGGGGACCGGCCGCCGAGCTCGCGCCGGAATCAACTGGCTGGAGGTAGGGCCGCAGGCTCGCGGGATCGTCGGTCTCGATGTACGCGGTGCGCCGAAGGTCGGGCACGCCGGCCCGCAGGCGGGCGATCAGGGCATTTCGGCGCTCCTGGGACGAGGCGTCAATCGGCTGGATCAGCCGGGCCTCGCGGACGATCCAGGCCCGGGGAAAGGCTCGCCGGTTCCTGCGGACCTGAAAATCGCGGCCCAGCCGCCACTGACGTCGATCCTGGAATTGCTGCGGCTCCGACAGCACCGGGTAAATCAGGTCCGTGTCCTCCAGGAAGGCCGCGTAACTCCTGTGAACGCGAGTCCAGTCACCGGAATCGGCTGGCAGGATGAAGTAGCGCGCTCCCCACAGGTCGAGGGCCCGGCGGGCATGCCAGAGCACGATGCGCCCCGGCTCGATGCCCAGGCTGGCGGCAACTGCCGGGCTGGCCAGTCGGTATTCGGGTCGGAAGAGCTGGCGCTGGTCGACGCGGCCGGTCTCGCTTTCGTCGACGAAGACGTACTGGATGCCGTGTAGCCAGCCGAAGCTCGGCTGGAGTGTGTCGATCTCCCAGTCGATCAGCTCGCGGAGACGGGTGGTCGAGCGGGCTCTCGCCCATCCGATCGGAATCCAGGACGGCATCCGCTGAATCCGGATCGGGACCGCGCCTGGTTCCCTCCGCTCGGCCTCCCGGAGGGCACGCAGGACCTCGGGCTCGCGCGCGTAATCCGCCTGCGGGACCGTGACGACCAGCGGCGCGCTGGCGAGGCCGATGTCCGCTGCGACCAGGATCAGCGCCAGCGCGATCTGGACACCTCCGCGAGTACGGCCCACGCCCCAGAAGAGAATCGCCAGGCCGAGCGCAAGCGCGCTGGTTCCGTGCCCGATCGCCCGGACGACCTGGCCGGTCGCGCCGGCGACGTCGAGAGGACCGTAGACGAGATGGGTGACGGCGCGCGCCGCGATCCAGTCCTGTAGACTGTCTCGCAGCCCCACGGCCGCGGCGAGGGGGATCAGGCTCAGGATAATCAGGGCCATCGCGGTCCTGATGGCTTGCCGTCGGCCGTTCTCGTCCCGGCAGCGGTCCCATCCCAGGCCCGCCAGCGCCGCGACCGACAGCGATGTGAAAGTAAGAACTTTGAACGGGAATCGGAACAATCGCAGACCCGGCAGGACGGTCGTCAACAGCCCGTAGAAGCTGTCATCTCCGGCTGTCGGCGCGTCCGCGGCGTTCGACCAGGCGCCTGGTCCGGCGAAGGCCCCCACGCTCGCCCAGAAGCTCACGACCGCGACCGCCGACATCCAGGCCGCCCACCGCGGGCGCCCTCGAAACCCGGCGGCCGACAGCGCCAGAACCAGCGGAAGCGCCCCGATATACAGGGAAAGCGGCGACGGCCGATGTCCCCACTCCGGCGGCAGGATCATTTCCCAGTAGCGGTTCCCGTTCGTGAACGTGCCGAACACGTTCGGCCAGAGCGTCTCGAAGACGCGATACGGGATCACGCTCGAGTCAAACAGGTCCTCCATCCCCGCGCCCGACCAGCGCACGCTCCCGGCGATCTGGCCGAGCACGGGCACAACCTGAGCGCCCGCCAGGAGGAGTCCGAGCAACCCGGCGGCGCCAAGGGCCACGATCCTGGCCGTGGCGGAACGCCCTTGCCGGGCGGCGAATCCGGCCATCGCCAGGCTCCAGAGGATCAGTAGCGAGACCTGCGTCCACCGCTCATTTCCGCCATGAAGGCGACGAGCCAGCCAGGGCCCCGCCCAGATCCACAGGCCCGCGATCGCCAGCAGCCCGATCGCCCACGGCCACCAGCGACGGCGTGTGGCCGGTTCCGGCCGACCCAGGAACACGGCGTAGCCGAACCCGCAGATCACCGTCAGATACGCCGTCTCGGGGTCGCCGCCGAGTATCTGCATGGCCAGCACCAGGGCCAGCTCGACGAGCCCCGCGCGCCGGCCCAGCCGCACCCATCGGTCGACGCCGTGGATGCCGAGCGGCAGCCAGGCCGCACCGACCAGGTAGATGATGTTGAAATAACCCGAAAGCACCGGTCCCCCGAATGCGTACGACATCGCCGCCAGGGTCGCGCCCGCCCGGCTGACTTGCCAGGAGCGCATCAGGACCATCATCGCCCAGAATGCCAGTACCTCGTGCCCGACCGTGTAAACTCGAACGCCCCACGGATAGGTCAGCGCCGCGAAAACCAGCTTGCCGGGATAAAGCACCGCCGCCATCGGGCTGCCCAGAAGCGGCATGCCGCCGTTGGCCCCGGGTTCCCACGTGGGAAGCTGCCCCGACGCCCACTGCTGCTGGACCCGCCAGTTGAGGCGGGTCGAGATCAGGGCCGAGTCGCGGAATCCATACTGCTTCCCAGCGAACAGCACGCTTCCGTGGCAGGCCGCGACGAGCGCGAGCAGGCACGCCGTCGAGGCGAGCGGCAGCCGGCGAGCCATCGCGATGGCTCGAGCGACGGGATTCCCCGACGAGTCAGGCATCAGGCAGGGCTCCTTTTGTCATCTCCACCTTGCGGGAACGATCAACGCGACGCGACGGGACGCGACGCGACGTGGCCCGCCTCGGCGCCAGGATGAGCAGGGCCACGATCGCCAGGCTGGCCGCGGTCATCGCCACGGCCCGCGGCATCTCGGCGGGGCGATACTCGTAGAAGAGCGCATGGCGTCCCGCCGGCACGAACGCCCCGCGCATCATGCGGTTGGTCCGCCAGATCGGTGCCGGTCTCCCGTCAATCGTCAGGACCCAGCCGGGGTCGAGGACGTCGGCCAGCACCACCAGTCCCGGCCGTCGCAACTCGGCCCTGATCTCGACCCGCTGCGGCTCATACCGGGTGACGGCGACCGAACCCTCCGCCTCGGTTGGTGGCATCCGAAGGCTTGCCAGCTCCCTCCCGCCCTCCGGGCGCTCGACCTCGACGAATGCCGTACGGCGGAGGTCGACGGTCCTCCGCCGCGGGTCCGTCGGGACGCCGCCGGCCGAGTCGACCAGCGTGGCGACCAGTTCCGTCCGCTCGGGGCTTCCGGGTGCCGTGGTCGGGATGACGATCGCGGAATGCACGACCCAGCACCGAGGGAAGGCCCGCGGATTGCGCAGGAGCTGCCAGCCCTCGTGTTCGACCCATCGCCGGGACTGCTCGGGATCGTCGACCACAACGTCGCCCGGGGCGATCCGGATGTATCCGCGCTCCCGTCCCATCCAGCCGTTGAGTCCGACCGGCATGATGAGGTAGCGCGCGCCCCAGAGGTCGTATCCGCCGCGGGGAAACGAGTACACCGTGCGCTCGGCTCCCCGTTCATCGCGGGCTCGCGTCGCTCTCGCCTCGAAGAATTCGAGGTAATCCGCAACGTCGACGACGCCACGGACGATGGTGTACTCGAGTCCCGCCGGCTCGGCGTACAGTCGATCGAGCGTGTCGTGCTCCCACGCCACCAGCTCGGCCAGCCGCCGCGCGGAGCGCCGCCGTGAAAAGGCCGACGGGTGCCACTGCTCGACGCGATGGATGCGGAACGGACCCGCGGCGGGCTGCCGGTCCTCGGCCCGGGCGATCAGCCGGGCGATTCCGGAGGGTGCCTCGAGAATCGATCGCGGCACCGTCCAGACGAGCCGCGATCCGGCGACGCCCAGGTCGACCGTGACGAGCAGCAGCGCGCCGACGCCGGCGAGCCGGGGTCGTCGGGCGGCCAGTCGCGTTAGCATGATGCCGAGCGCCAGGACCATCCCTCCCTGGATCAGTCCGCTCAGGGTAGCGTCCGCGGCTCCGGCGCCATCCACCGGTCCGTACAGCGAGCCGATCGGAACAGCCCGCGCGATCAACGCCTCGAGGCCGGCCCGCAAGACGACCACGAGAACGGCCAGGCTGGCACTGATCGCCATGCTCAGGATTCCCAGCCGGCGCAGGCGGCCGCGAGTGGACGCCTCCTCACTCGATAACTGATCCCAGCCCATCCCCGCCAGGCACGACATCGCCAGCGAGGTAATGACCATCAACTTGGCAGGGTAACGGAACATCGCGAAACCCGGCAGGATCGTGGCCATCAGTCCATAAACGCTGCCGGCCCCGTCGGGGAGAGATGGGCCGTCGCGGACGATTCCGGCGGGCGGGTCGTGCGATCCCAGCCATCCGGAGGCGCCGGGCACGCAGCGAATCCACCAGAGCGGCCCGGCGAACTTCCCCATCGCCCCGGCCAGTCCGGCGAGCATCAGGACGGTCAGCCATCTTCGGCCGATCGGCCCGGATCGCATCCCCGCGCCGCCGGCCGCCAGCAGCAGGAGAAACGCGCCCATGTACAAGGATGGGGACCAGATCATCCGCTCGCCAGCCGGCGGTATCGCCTGGAGCCATGAGCGGTTCTCGGGAATCTCGAGCCCGTAGACGTGCGGCCAGGCGAGCTCCGCCAGCCGGTACGGCTCGACGCTGAAATCCTGGAGTCCGACCGCCAGCGGTCCGTCCTGCCGCGTGGTCCGCCGGGCGTGCTCCCATGCCGGCACAAACTGCACGGCCGACAACAGAATCGACAGCCCGATGGAACCGCCGACCAGTCCGAGCATCGCCAGCCGTCGGAGCCGTGCCTCGCGCCCCGTTGTCCAGGCGACGGCCAGCAGGGCCACGATTAGCGTGATTGCCTGAGCGAAGAAGCGTCCCGTCGGGTCCCAGGCCGGGAGCCAGCCCCGCGCCGAGACGAGGTCGGCGATGACGACGGCCAGGATCCAGCCGGCCAGCACACCGATCGTCGCCGAGACCCTCCAGCGCGATCTCTCCGACCGGACGTTGCTTCGGTCCTCCTGTCCCGGCTTCAGGATCGCGAGAAGTCCACTGGCGAGGCCCGTCAGATAGGCCGCCTCGGGATCGCCGCCGAGCACCTGCATCGCCAGGGCGGCTGCCAGTCCAGCCAGGCCCAGGCGGGTCCGGCCATTGGCGGCAAGGTGGGCGGCCGCGAGGCCCGACGGCATCCAGGCGGCGCCGACGAGGTAGATGACGTTGGATGAGAGAGTCAACACGGGCGCCCCGAAGGCAAATCCCAGCGCCGCCAGGCCGGACCCGGCTGGACCGGTGCCCAGCGATCGGGCCAGCGTGTAGGCGCCCGCCAGGGCGATTGCCAGATGGGCGAGAATGTAGCCGGCTGCGGCCGTCGGATAAGGCAGCGCCGCGTAGATCAGCTTGCCGGGATAGAACACAGCCGCCATCGGCCAGCCGAGCATCGGCGTGCCCGCGTTCTGATCGGAGTTCCAGAGCGGCCAGTGCCCGGCCGCCCACTCGTTTTGCACGACCCGATAGAGGGGGTAGTAAAAGTGCCCTGCGTCTCGGTAGGCGAACTGTGCTCCGTCGAACAGGACCGCATGGAAACACGCCAGCCCAAGCGCCAGGGCGCAGGCCGGTCCCAGGAGCAGCGGTGCAGCTCGGCGAATCACCGGCGCGTCATCTCCCCATCGAGCACAGGTCGTCCCTAATCCTTTCCGCCGCCCAGACCCCACGTCGGCCGTTCGGACGACCGCAACACGCCTGGCTGGCCGCGGGTCGACTCGACAGCCTGCTCGAACTCGGCGGCCGGGTACACGCGCAGCAGGTCCACGCCCTGGCGGCGGATGACGAAGCGTGGGTGACCGTGACGCTCCAGCCACCAGTCGCAGGGCGCGTAGATCCCCCGGTTGCGCTGGAGGACATAATCGGGAGATGCGACTCCGCGGTCCAGCCCCGCGACCTTCACTTTCCTCGGGAACACACCCCAGTCGCGAAGGATCATGATGTTGACCAGGCCGATCGGAAAGGCCAGCGCGGTCGGACGCCGGTGAGATTCAGCCTCGACCCAGCCGAGGAATTCGGGGCCGAGCGTGTCCCAGTAATAGGTCTCCTCGAACCCCATCCGCTCGGCACCGGGCAATCCACCGACTGCGGCGCTGTAGTATGAGAGTTGATAGGGATACGTCGGCACGAGCCCCGCCAGGCATTCGCCGGCCGGCAGCACGGGCAACAGCAGCGCGAATCGCGTCATCCAACCCGTTCTTGCTCGCCCGGCGAGCCATCCCGCGCCGATCCCGGCCAGGACAGCCAGGCTGGCCAGGCTGGGCAGCAGCAGCCGCTCGACGTCGTGCCCGGGCGCATCCGGAAGCGCGCGCACGATCATCAGGACCGACCAGCTCAGCGGCCAGATCAGCCCGTCGCGGTCGCTGCGCCCGCGGGCGAGTGCGACGGCCAGGCCGAGCAAGCCCAGGACCACGATCGAGACCGGCGTCGTCACGGCCGTCAGCACGATCGTGTTGTGCCACGGCAGGGCGAACCGGTAGACCGTCCCCAGGTATAGCGACGTCACCGGCACAGATTGCTCGCGGGTCAGGTTCGAGACGAGGAACCGGCTCACCCCGCGCCACGGGTGAGCCCACCAGGCCGGCTGCACCGCGTAGAGCACCATGGCGGCCAGCGGGACGCCGATCAGGAGAGCACGCGTCGCCGGCAGGCCCGGTGGCAGCGGAGGCGCCGGCCGGTCGGATCGCGGCCCGCCGTGCAGGCGGATGCCGCGCAGTCCCCGACGCAGGAGGGGCAACCCCTCGAAGATCGCCCACCAGCCGAGTGCCGGGGCCAGGGCGAACCAGCCGGTGAACTTCGTCGCCGCCGCCAGCCCGAGGCCGAACCCGAAGGCCGGCGCCCAGCGCGCCGCGTGCACGGACTTGACGAACGCCATCTGTGCCAGAAGCCACAGGCATGTCACCGGCATGTCGTAGTGAGCATAGTGCGCGTGCGTGAACATCCGCGGCGACAACACCAGGGCCAGCGACCCGGTGATCCCGGCAATCCGGCCGTATCGCCGTGACAGGAAGAAACCAATGGCGCCGGCTGTCGCCGCGGTGAGGACCATCGGCCCGAAGCGATAGGAGGTCAGCGGATCCGCCCACCCGCGCGACGCCCACCACCCGGCCAGGCCGAGCAGCGCGTAGAACGGCGGGTGCCCGTCCGGCTCCTTGCGGCTGAACCGCCAGCATTCCTCCAGGACCTCGGGGCGGAAGTAATCGGATCGTGTCCAACCGGGCGCGGGGTGCCAGAGCCCGTCAAACCACTCCGCGAGCGTGATCTCGCGATCGACGGTAAAACCCTCGTCGAAGGCCATCGCGATGTCGCGACTCGTGGCCAGCAGCGCCGTGAGTGTCCCGACGAAGATCGTCGCGGCGATCAGGGCGTCGGCCGAAATGACGGTGCGGAGTCGCGACAGCATGGGCGGGCGATGGAGTGGACGGCAACACGCGGAGACACGACCGACCGGACGGCGCCATGCCCGACGGTGCGACGGAACTCAGCCTATCCTTGCGATCTTCCCCGGTCAATCGCGGCGGATGTGCCTGAACATTCCCCACGTTGACGACGAATATCTATAGTGTAACGTATACGGAGGAACTCTCCTCCGGAGAAAGGATGACGATTCCGATGCTGGCTTCGTGGAAAATCGGCCGGGTCGCGGGGATTGACGTCTTCGTGCATCCGACCTTCTTTCTGGTCTTTCTCTTCACGGACGTGCTGAGGAACGGCCCGCTGGCGGTCCTGCTGGTGCTGGCCGTCTTCGGCTGTGTCCTCCTGCACGAATTCGGCCATGCCCTGATGGCACGGCGGTTCGGTATCGAGACAGAAGATATTACGCTCTACCCGATCGGCGGCGTGGCACGGCTGCGGCGCTTGCCTCGCGCGCCGGGTGCGGAGCTTCTGATTGCCCTGGCCGGCCCGGCCGTGAACTTCGCCATCGTCGGCGCGCTCATGCTCCTGCGCTGGATGGGTCTGGCGGAAGATCTTGCAGGCACGACCCTCGGTTTCTTCATGGGCCAGATGGTCGTGGTCAACCTGTTCCTCGGCCTGTTCAACCTGATCCCCGCGTTCCCGCTCGATGGCGGCCGGGTGCTGCGTGCTCTGCTCGCCGGATGGCTGGGCCGGGTCCAGGCGACCCACGTCGCGGCCTCGATCGGCCGGTTCCTCGCCGTGCTGTTCGGCCTCTCGGTCCTCTACACCGGCTACTGGATCCACCTGGCGCTGGCCATCTTCGTCTACTTCGCCGCGAGGGCCGAGGAGCTCCAGGTCCTGCACGAGGAGCGTCGCCGCCAGTACGAGGACGGTAGCCAGGGAATCTGGGTCGCTCCGCCGGGCTACCGGTGGGTGCAGCGCAATGACGGCGTCTGGCAGCTCGCACCGACCGTGGTCGTTCAGGGCGGCCCCTATGCGGGGCCCACATCATGGCGCTGACACCGATCGTCGAGTTGGGCGTCTCCGAGGCGTACGAGATCCTCACCACGCGCTTCGGCGTCTCCGACCTCCCGCCCCTGGAATCCATCGAGAACGAGGACTGGGGGCGGGACTATCTGCTCGTCCGCTTCCTCGAGCTTCCGGCAGAAACGCTCGAGACGGCCGGGCTAACCCTCCAGGCCAGTGCCAACTTCTGGTAAAACCGAGACTTCTCGCTGAACACCACCGCCAATCACCCCGAAGGCGCCCAGGATGTCACCCCGGCAAGGACGATTCTCACGGAGGTCCGTCTTTCCCGCCGGATGGTTCAGCCACGTCAAGGCTGGAAAGCCTGACCTACGCACGCCGAAACCACGTCGAGAATCAGTCGGGAGAGCAGATCTTGCTCTTTCCTCTCGATGGCTGGTGTAGCCATGTCCGGCTGAATGTCGACTTCGACCTTTCGACCTGACGTTCACGGTGCTGGCGGACTTGCGGGATCGCAACCTGGCCGATCGGCTCAAGGGGTTCGCCCGTGCGGGTCCAGCCCGGCTGTTCCGGAAGGTCGTCGATACGCCGGGAGTGGTCGAGATCACGGCGACGGAGGTCATCGTCCGCCTGGTCAAGCGAGCCCATAATCCGCTGCTGAAAGA
>JAKAUH010000844.1 GCA_021818605.1 Planctomycetota bacterium | reverse complement strand
GGCCGCACGACCAGGACCGCGCGATTCGCGACCCGGTCCCGCGGGCTGGGGCCGAATGCCCAGAGGAGCGGCCGCAACGCGGAGCCGGACTGATCATCGAGCGGGCAGGATGTCCGTCGGAGCCGAGAGGGAGCTGAGGCATGCGGCCAGGAATCGGCAGGACAGTCGCACCGAAGCGGCCGCTGCACCGTCGCTTTCTACCCGCGCCCGAGCCGGCCGAGCCGCCGATCCCGGTCCTCCCGAACCCGACTCGCCCCGAGCCCAGCACGCAGTGGTTTCGCGACCTCTACCCGGGCGAACCCGAGGCCTGTCGCCGCGACCTGCGGCCCTTCTTGCTCAACCTGACCCACCTGGCACTGCTCCTGGCCGTCTTCCAGGTCTTCAAGATCGAGGAGCGGCCGTTTCAGGGGCACACCTTCAAGACGCTGGTGACCCTTGCGCTCCTGGCGCTGCCGGCGCATTACCTCGCCCCGCTGCGCTGGAAGAAGCCGATCTTCCTCGCCGCGTCGATCGCCGGACTGTTCCTGGTCGCCGGCGCCTGGGTCTCGACGATCGTCCTGGTGATCGCCGCCGCCTTCATCGGCGCGTGCTTCTTGCCGGTGCCGTGGGCCGTACGCGCCTCGATCTGCGCCGTAATGGCAGTCGCGATCGCGTGCGCCCGGCCGGCGCTCGCCGCCGCTGGCATTCCCGCCGACGCCTGGGCGATCGCCGCATCTATGCTTATGTTTCGGATGATCATCTTGCTGTATGAATTGAAGCACGCGCGGGCACCCGAATCGCCGCTGGACGCCGCCGCCTACTTCTTCCTGCTCCCGAACTACTGCTTCTTCCATTTCCCGGTTGTCGACTACCGGACCATGCAGCGCGGGTACTTCGCCGCCGAGGTCCACGCCACGCAGGCGCGCGGCCTGGCGATGATGTTCCGGGGAACGCTGCACATCCTGGCCTATCGGCTCGTCTACCAGAGGCTTTTGATCGTGCCCGCCGAGGTTCAGGGGCTCGCCGAGCTGGTCGGCTTCATCGTCTGCAACTACCTGCTCTACCTGCACGTCTCGGGGCAGTTCCACCTGGCCTGCGGAATGCTGCACCTGTTCGGCTATCAGCTTCCCGAGACGCACCACCGCTACCTGCTGGCGACGAGCTTCACCGACTACTGGCGACGGATCAATATCTACTGGAAGGATTTTATGATCCGGATCTTCTTCAACCCGGTGGTCTTCCGGTTGAAGAAGTGGCCGCGCCCGGCGGCGCTGGCGGCGGCGACCGTGGTGGTGTTCCTGGCAACCTGGCTGCTGCACGCCTACCAGATGTTCTGGCTGTGCGGCGCGTGGGGCCTGACGGTCCCCTCGGCCCTGTTCTGGGGGACTCTCGGCGTGCTGGTCGCGATCAACGTGCAGCTCGACGCCCGCCGGCCATCGGCGCAGCGGGTCGCGCCCGCGCCCGCCCGCGGCATCGGCGCCCGCGTGGTGGCGACGCTCGGCCGCTCTGCCCGGATCCTGGGCACGTTCACCGTGATCGCGATCCTGTGGTCGCTCTGGTCGAGCCCGACGCTCGGCGCCTGGCTCGACATGGTTGGCCGGGGCCTCAGGGGATCCTGGGTATTTCCGACACCCGCCGAATTGATCGACGCCGTTCTCGGAGGGGCCAATGGCTCGTGAGCCCCACCCGCGCCGGCAGATCCTGGCGACCCTGGCACTACTGGCCTGCGGCCTTATCCCCGACGACCTCGCCGGCGCGGGGCCCTCGCGGCTGCGTGCCAGCCTGGCCAGCGGGATGTTCAACCGCAACGACGCCTCGCGGATCGAGCGGGGGTATTACGAGCGGCTGCTCGAGGTCGGTCAGCGGCTCGATGACCTGGGCGATCTGCCGGCCCTGCGCGGCCGCCGCCGCGCCGGGGTCTCCTTTGCCGCGCCGGTGGATTCCGCGCCCCTGGTCGTGCGGGTGGCGGACCTTCGTGAAGTCGCTCTCAAGCCGAGCGGCAACGTCGAGCGATCGGGTATCCGCTGGAGCACGAATGCCCAGGGGATGCGCGATCGCGAGTATCCCGTCGCCCGATCGCCGCACACCTTCCGCATCGCACTGGTCGGCGACTCGATCGCCGCGGGATGGGGCGTTCCGGTGGAACGCCGGTTTGAATCGATCCTTGAGCGCGAGTGGGACGAGCGATCGCGGTGCGCCGGCGGCCCGGCCGTCGAGATCCTCGACACGGCCGTCCCGGGCCACGCGCCGGGCCAGCGCTGGCACCACTTTCAGCACGTCGGCTGGTCCATGCAGCCCGACCTGGTCATCCTCGAGTCGACCGAGGCCGACGCCGGCTGGGACGAGCGCCGGCTGCGCTACGTCCTGGCCCGGGGACAGGGCTTCGAATCGCCGCTCTACCGCGCGGTCCTCGATGCCGCCGGCGCGCGGCCGGGATGGAGCCCCGAGGAATACAAACACGTGCTCCACGCCCGTCATCGCGCCATCCTCGCCGGCGCGTACCGGGCCATGGTGGACGACGGCCGAGCGCACGGAGTGCCCATCATCTGGGTGCTGATCCCGCGCGTCGGCCAGGCGGCCGACCGGGCCCATCGCGATGCGCTGATCGCCCTGGCTCGGGCTGCGGGCTTCGCCCGCGTCGTCGATGCGTCCGACGCCTACGACGGCCTGGACGCGGCCGCGCTGGCCGTCGAGCCGGCCGACTTCCATCCCAACCCGCTCGGTCATGAACGGCTGGCACGCCGCCTCGACGAGGTCCTCGCCCCGCTCCCGGAGCTGCGGCAGGTCTGGCTGCCGCGGCGCGATTCCAATGTCACGACGGTTCGCAATCGGACCGGCGCGGAGAACCGCGACTCCATGAACCGGGGAGTCTCGCACCCATGATCGCCCAATCTCCCTGTAACCCGGCGGCCCGGCCGGTCCTCTGGCATCCGCTCGTCCTGCTGATCGCCGGCCTGGTCACATGGCCATCCGAGTGGGAAGGCCTCCGCACCGTGCTCGACAGCGCGCGGTCCCCCGAGCACAGCTCCATTGACCACGAGCCGCACGCGCTGGGCTACTACATCGAGCTGATCGAGGGCTCGTCTGGGTATCACGCCGCGCGGCCCGAGGGCTGGGTCGACTTCCGCAAGGCCGACGTCATCCGCTACCTTGACAACGACTTCCTGCTCTTCGAGCTCAAGCCCAACCTGTGTCGAACGGTCTTCGATGGACTGCCGTTCCGCACCAACTCGTTCGGGATGCACGGCGATCCGGCGAGCCTCGAGAAGCCGTCGGGAACGTTCCGCATCGCGGTGCTCGGCGCGTCGATGGACATGGGTTGGGGCGTGCGTTATGAGGAGACTTACACTCATCGGCTCCAGGAGTGGCTCGACTCGCGGGCGGACACGGACGGGCGCAAGGCCCGCCGCTACGAGGTGCTGAATTTCGCCGTGGCGGCGTATAGCCCGCTCCAGCGGCTCGAAACGCTGCGCCGCAAGGTCATGGATTTCCAGCCCGACCTGGTCGTGTACTCGGCCACCACGCTCGACATCCGGCTGATGGAGATCCATCTCTGCGACATGCTCCGCCTGCACGTCGACCTGAAGTACGACTTCGTCCGAGAAGCCGTCGGCCGGACGGGTATCGGGCCGGCCGACCTGCGGGTCGACCGCTCGGGTGAGCTGATCGACAAGCAGGCGCTCAAGGATAAGCTCAGGTCCTGCTACTGGGGACTCTACGACCGGACGCTGGGCGAGATCGCCGCCGAGTGCCGCGCCGCGGGTGTGCCGCTGGCGATGGTCATCATCCCCCGCGCGGGGTCGAAGGACGCGCCCACGCGGCGGGCCGAACCTGTGGCCCGGCTCAGGGCGCTTGCGGCCCACCATGCGATCCGGACGTTCGACCTGTCCGACACCTTTGACCACGATAACCCGGCGACCCTGGAGGTCGCCGCCGGTGACGACCACCCGAACGCCACGGGCCACGGCCGACTCTTCGAGGCGATTGCGCGTTCGCTGGCCGCCGACCCGACACTTGCGCCCCTGGTGCTGTCGGCCGGGCCGTCGTCCCGCCGGGAGGGCCTCGGCCCGCGCGAGCCGGTCGGGCCGCCCGATTCGCCGGTCGTCGGCACCAACCGGCCCAGCCCGGACCTCGGAGATTCCGGATAGAGAAACATCATTACAATGGGAGATCCTGACGGATCAGGACGAGGGCGAATCGCCATGGACGCACGACATCTCAGCCGGCTGCTCGAGGACGCCGCGGCCCTCCGGCCCGACCACCCGGCCGTCGAGGACGAGCGCGGCGCGACGTTGACATACGGGAATTTGTACCGGGGCGCCGACCGCCTCGCCACGCGGCTGGCGCGCTGGGGCACCGGCCGCGGCGATCGCGTCGGCCTCTGGCTGCCAAAGAGCGCCGAGGCGGTGACAGCCATCCACGGCATCCTTCGCGCGGGTGCCGCCTATGTCCCCGCCGACCCGGCTGGCCCGGCGCCGCGAGCGGCGGCGATCCTGGCCGCGGCCGGCGTCAAGGCGGCCGTCGTGTCCGCCGACCTCGCCGCTGCCTTACGGGCCGCCTGGCCCGAAGGCGCCCCCCTGCCCCGGATGATCCTCACCGGCGAACCGGCGACGGACGAGCCGGCTCCCGAGGTCATGACGCCGAGCTGTCCGATCATCGGCGGCGACGCCCGCTGGGCCGAAGTCCTGGCCGACGATGCACCCTCGCCCCTGCCGCCCCCGTGCGAGCGCGATGACCTGGCGTATATCCTGTTCACCTCGGGCTCGACCGGCCAGCCCAAGGGCGTGATGCTCTCGCATGAGAATGCGCTGACGTTCCTCGACTGGTGTCAGCGATCGCTCGGCCCCTGGCAGGCCGGCGACCGCTACTCGTCCCACGCCCCGTTCCACTTCGACCTCTCGGTCTTCGACCTCTTCGCCGCTTGCCGAAACACCGCGACGCTCGTCCTGATCGGTGAGTCCACCGGCAAGGATCCAGGCCGGCTGGCCCACCTCATCGTCGATCGCGGGATCACCGTCTGGTACTCAGCGCCGTCGATCCTGGCGATGCTGGTGGAGCGCGGCGGACTCGACCGTCCGGGCTTTCCCGCGCCGCGGCTGGTGCTCTTCGCCGGCGAGGTTTTCCCGATCGCGTCCCTGCGCCGGCTCCGCGCTACCTGGCCGGAAGCCAGGATGTGGAATCTCTATGGGCCCACCGAGACCAACGTCTGCACGGCGTTCCCGATCCCCGGGGAGATCCCCACCGATCGCGACGAGCCCTACCCGATCGGTCGAGTCTGCCTTCCGCTCTGCGCCCGGGTGGTCGACCACGAGGGACGCTACCTTCCCGCCGGGTCGCTCGGCGAGCTGGTGATCTCCGGGCCGGGCGTGATGCGCGGCTACTTCGGCCGGCCCGACCTGACCGCATCGGCGTTCCTGGTCCAACCCGATGGCACGCGATGGTATCGCACCGGCGACCTGGTGAGCGACGACGGTACGGGGTGCTTCACCTTCCACGGCCGTCGCGATCGGATGGTCAAACGCCGAGGCTATCGGATCGAGCTCGGCGAGATCGAGTCGACCCTGTATCGCCATCAGGCCGTCGATCGCGTGGGCGTGGTGGCGCGGACGGGCGAGTCGGGCCTGGCGATCGAGGCCTTCGTCTCACTCAAGCCCGGCGGCAAGAAGTCGATCATCGCCATGAAGCGGCATTGCGCCGTGTATTTGCCGAACTACATGGTCCCGGACACGATCACATTCGTGGACGGTCTGCCGTCGACCTCGACCGACAAGGTCGACTATCAACGCCTTGCGGCACTCGCCGCGGCAGGAGGGCACGCGTGAGACGACTTCGGCATGTCTGGAGCTGGAAGTTCGTCTTCTACGACGTGCTCCTCCCCACGCTCCGCTCGCTCGGGCCGGCGCGCGGGGACTGGATCCTCGGCCGCCTCGGCCGATTGAGCCTGGCGCTCCAGCCGCGTCGGCGGGCCCGGCTGCGCTCGGCCCTGCGCCGCGCCGGCGCGGCGCTCGACGCCGATTGGGCGACGCCCGCCGTCTGGCCCGCGCTGGCGGCCAACACGGCGCGGTTCCTGGCGCGCGATTACCCGCTCGACGGCCAGGATGATGGCGCCGTGCTCGCCCGGTTCGACGTACGGGGCTACGACCGCCTTCGCGCCGCGCTCGATCGCGGGCGCGGCGCGATCCTCGTGGGCAGCCACCTGGGCGCCCACATCGCGGGTGTCCACTGGCTGTACCGCCGAGGGCTTCCGCTCCGGCTGCTGGTTCAGCGCCCTCGGCACGTTTCGCACGAGCTCAACCGCCGGTTCGACGCCGAGGAACCCCACCGCCAGGCCGAATTGTTCCTCCGTCGCGACCTGTCGCCGGCCGTGGCCGTCGAGCGACTCCTTCGTGCTCGGGCTGCCCTCCGTGACGGCATGGCGATCTACATGAATGGCGACATCCCCTGGTCAGGCCCCAACACGTGCCCCGGCCGTCTACTCGGCCGCTCGCACCGGATGCTCGCGATCTGGACCGAGTTGGCCGTGCTGACCCAGGCCCCCGTCTTTCTGGTCTTTTGCACCCACGCCGCGGCCGGCCGGTTCACCCTCGAGATCGAACCGCTCGGCTGGCTCCGGCCGGGCGAGGAAGCCGTTGCCGTCGCCGATTACCTCCGGCAACTGGAGGGTCGGATCGCCAACTCTCCGGCTGACGCCGTGGCCCACCTGACCTGGCCCTGCTACGAGCCACGACCGGACGCCGCAGTCCCGGGCCGCATCCCAGGCCTCCGGCCTCGCGTCGCCGGCCCCTCCAGCCGGCAAGCCGGCGCGCACGGCCTCACTCGTCGAGCCGACCGCTGAGTCGCCTCGCCTCGCCTCGCCGCGCCGCGCCTGCGCACGGTCGGGTCCCCGCCTACCGCTTCGCCAGGTGAGTTGAGACCTTCCACCTGGCGAGCGAGCCTCCGATCCCGCGATACTTCCACGCGTGTCGCGTCCGGTCGAGCGAGCTGGGATCTTCGATCCAATCCGGTCGAACCGGTCGCTTCCGCCATCGCTTCCGCGGCCACGGGCGATCATCGACCTGCACAGCCTCCACCGAGTAATGCCCCGGCGCCTGGCAGCGGACGATCTCCTCGGCCATGCGGCGACTGGCGACGAACGCCACCGACTCACCGCTCTGGTTAATCTGGTAGCACGTCATGGGACGGAATCCCCCCGAATCCCGGGATCCCGCGACCGCCAACCCGGGCATGACCCCAATGTCGGGTCATCCCATTCGGGCCACGCCGAACTTGTGTCGGCACGCCGGCCTCAGGATCCGCCGCCGTCCCGGGGTCACGGCCGAAGTCGATCAACGCGAACCCACGGGGCGCCGTCTCGACCCGATTCGCCTCGCCGTCGACCTGCAACTGCCCTGATTCCCCAATCGGACCAGCGACTTGACTTGAATCAGCTATTCATTCCGAGCAAGCGTGCATTCCGGGAGACCTGCAATCCTCCTGTTCTGCATCGCCACGCGATATGAATGATAAATGATGGCGTTGGTAGAAAATGGTGCAAAGGCAACTTGGACGAATCCGGATTCTTACAAACTTCATTATAGCCGCGCCGTCTCGACTTCAAGGGCTCGGATCGAGCGATCCCGATTTCGGCCGTAAAAGCCCGGCGATAATGTGTAAGGTCAATCATGCCCGCAGAAGACCATAGGTCGATCTCACCCGAGTGGTCGAGGCATGAACGAGAGATGGATATCGCCAGGAGCATGCCGGAATCCGGTGGGCGCACTTGACAGCCGGGCAGGCTCCGGCTTTGCTGTCGCGCGGCAAAGTCCGCCACGCCCCAGACCGAGTGGGCCGGGATCGGCCATGAGCGAGAGGGGAATTGCGATGCCGTCGAAGCATCTGGCCCTGCTACGGGGAATCAACGTCGGTGGGAAGAACAAGCTGCCCATGAGGGAGCTGATCGGGATCTTCCAGGAATGCGGATGCGAACGGGCCCGGAACTACATCCAGAGCGGTAACATCCTCTTCGATGCGGCCCCGGGTGTCCTGACCGTCCTGGCCTCGCGGGTCGAGACACGGATCAACGACCAATTTGGCTTCCGGCCGCCGGTCCTCCTGCGGACCGAGCCGGCGCTGGCAGCGGTCGTCGCCGAGAACCCGTTCCTCGCCGAGGGCGTCAACCTCGACGCGTTGCACGTTTACTTCCTCGCCGGGCCGGCTGATCCCGATCGGATCGGCCAGCTCGACCCCGACCGTTCCCTCCCCGACCGTTTCGGCGTGCGCGGATGCGAGGTCTATCTTCACCTGCCCGAGGGCATGGCGCGCACCCGCCTCACCAACGCCTACTTCGATTCGAAGCTGTCCACCACGAGCACCGCGCGCAACTGGCGAACGACCTGCAAGCTGCTCGACATGATGCGGGAGTGATCAGGGCGGCTCAACGGTCGCATCCGCATGTCACGAATCGATCTCGCTCGCTTGACTCCCGCGCGCCAGCCGGGTACAAGCAATTCAGCGGCGGGCGGTCGCGGTCCATGCGGTCGTCCGGAGCATCCCGATCCCGCATCGTCATCGTGACCGGAGGGGCCGATCATGTCCGACCCGATTTCGCGCCGATCGTTCAGCTCGATGACAGCCGGCGTCGTGGTAGGTGGTGCGGCGGCGGCCGGTGCGGGCCTGGATACCGGCGCGAGCGCTTCCGCCGCCGACCCGGCGGTCGCCGATGACAGGGGGAAGGCCCCGACACCAACGGCCGCGCCCCGTCCCGTCGAGGCGCCGTTCCAGCGCGACTATTCACCGCCGTCGTTCAAGCCCTCGTGGAAGAGGCCGCAGATCAACCGCCTGCTCGTGCAGGACTTCGTGATCTACGCCCATTCCGAGCTCGACATGGTGAAGAAGCTGCTCGACAGGGAGCCGATGCTGCTCAACGCCACGATGGACTGGGGCGGAGGCGACTGGGAGAGCGGCCTGGGCGGTGCCTCGCACATGGGCCGCCATGATATCGTCGAGTACCTGCTCGGCCGCGGGGCACGGATCGACATCTTCTGCGCCGCGATGATGGGCCGGCTCGAGGCGGTGAAGTCGTTCCTGACTCTCCAGCCCGCACTGATCGACGCCCGCGGCCCGCACGGCTTCACCCTCCACTTCCACGCCCAGGTCGGCGGCCCGGAGGCCCAGCCGGTGCTCGACTATCTCCAGTCGATCAAGCACATCGAGCTCAAGCCCAACCCGTTTCTCAAGAAGGCCCCTGCCCCGGGCCACGCCGCCGAAAAGGCGAAATGAGCCGTCGGACCTGAGGGCGGGCTACGGACCGAATGCCGCCGCCCCGGACGGTTCTGCCTGCTTCGATCGAGCTGACTCCATTGCTCCATGCCCAGGTGCCCTTGTGCTCGCTCGTGGATTCGGCTCTCATGGGGTCCCTGCGTTGCGAGGTGAATCGGGATCTCGAACCCTTCGGCGGGTCGGGGTCGGAGGGGGAGAATCCAGCGTGGCGGCCGACCCGGCGTATTTGATCCGATACGGCGTCATGTCCTACGTCGGCCGGTTCCGGCTGGCGGCGGAATGCACCGCCCGGCTGGGTCGCGGCCAGTCCGTGGTGATCAAGACCGAGCGCGGCGTCGAGCTGGGCGAGGTGCTCCTGCCGCTCGACGAGGCCGGCGCCTCGAGGGCGCGTTCCGTCGAGTGGCAATGCGTCCTCCGCCCGGCCAGTCCCGACGACCTCGCCCGCGCGCGCCGCGCCGAGGCGTCGCGTGCCCAGCGATTCACCGTCTGCCGACGCGTGCTGGAGGAAGCGAGCTGGCCGTGGGAGCTGATCGACATCGAGCCCTTGCTCGAGGAGGGCGTCACGGTCCTCCAGTACCTCGGCCCGCACCACCTCGACGCCTCTGACCTCCGGGCCCGCTTCCGCATGACCTGCGGCCTCGAAGTGGTTCTCGAGCCGGTCGGCTCGGACGAGGAATCCGCCGATACGGGCTGTGGAACCGGCGGCTGCGGTTCCTGCACCGAGTCGAAGTCTGGCTCAAACTCCGGCTGTGGCTCGTCGAAGGGGTCGCATGGCGGCTGCGGCTCCTGCGGGCTCAGGCGCAAGCCGAGCGAGCGCGTCGCCGAGCCCGCGGTCGACCCGGTGTGACGATTGCCCGAGATTCACCGAACCGCCGTCCGGCGTCGGTCGAACGAACCCACATCAGTGCGGTGAAACGAGCTTCAGCCCCACGATTCCCGCGAGAATCAGGCCGATGCAGGCCAGGCGGCAAAGGTCGGCGGACTCGCCGAGCATGAGGATGCCAAACACGACGGTGCCGACGGCTCCGATGCCTGTCCACACCGTGTAGGCCGTTCCGAGCGGGAGGAACCTCAGGGCCACACCCAGCAGGTAGAGACTGCCGAACATGAACATGAAGAAACCGACGCTCGGCCAGAGGACGGTGAAGCCTTTGGAGTATTTCAGGCAGACCGCCCAGCTGGCTTCGAGCAGACCGGCGATGAGGAGAACAACCCAGGGCATGGTCTTCTTGAGAGGGAGGAAGGATCGTCCCTGCTCTTCTGGCTACTTACGTGGGTAGGTTTCACGAAACAGAGGATCAGCCCTTGTGCTCGATCCTCGCGTCGCTGCGACGCGATCTCTCGTTCCTCGACGTGAAAAATGGGCGATAGAGGACTCGAACCTCTGACCTCCTGCGTGTCGGGCAGGCGCTCATTGCGTTTTTCCGGGGATTTTCGAGGATGTTTTGTAGCAGGCAGACCGTTTGCCCTTCCAAATCTGCTACAAGAACCTGCTACAAAATAGGGACGGCTCATTCGTCTTCCCGACCCGGAGAACCCGCCATGCCGGCGTCCTACCTAATGAGTTGGGAGCCCAAGTCCCGACGCTGGTGGAAGCAATACAAGGGCAAGCGCTACATCGTCTCGTGCCGGCAATTGGGCGCCCCCGAGACCAAGGAAGGCTCATACCAGATGGCGAACGAATGGTGGCGTGCCAGGCAAGCCGCCATCGATGGGGAGACCGAGCTATTCGACGGTCGCCATGTCCATCGGAGCGCCATCGATATGATGGCGTTCCGACGGGATTGGTGCCTGGCGAACGACCGGCCCGAAGAGGCTGAGGTGTGGTCTAGGCGGATCGAGGATGTACGGTCGATGCCGAACGAGGCGAACCCCTACACAGCCATTGTCTCGCCCGTGGTGGCCGAACGGCTGGACTACCTGGAACGAGCAGGCGGCTCGGTCCCGGCTGAGATGGACCCGCTGGACTTGGAGTTCCAGGTCGGCGATGGCAAGGTCTGGCATCGTCGTGAGCAGGAAGCCGAGACGATTGCTCTGTAGAAAACCTATCCCGAGGCAACAATCATTACGTTATGTGTGATGACACGGAGGATGATCTCACGGCAC
>JAKAUH010000176.1 GCA_021818605.1 Planctomycetota bacterium | reverse complement strand
ACGGCCTGCACCACCTCGACGGCCTTCTTCGCCTGCTGACTCAGGGCCTCGGCGGCCTTCGCGGCGGCCTCGGGGGTACTTGCCGATTTCAGCGTTGTGGCCGCGGCCAGGAGCGCCGGGTCCTGAGCGGTCTTCGCGGCGAGCGCCCTGTCGGCGTCAGCCTTCGCGGCGTTCAGGGCGTCGGTTGCGGCCTTCTCGGCCTGGGCGGACTGGCCGACGGCCGCCTCGGCGGTCTTCTGCGCGGCGGCCGTCTGCGCCGTGAGCTGCTCGGCCGCCTGGAGGGTCGCTCTCGCCTCGGCGGCCGCGGCGGCCTTTGCCTTCGATGCCCCATCAAGCTGTGCGATCGTCGCGTTCTGCGTCGCCAGGGCCTGCTCGGCCGCGGCGAGCTTGCCCTGAGCGCCGGCGGCGTTGGCCTGGGCCTTGCCGGCGGCGTCCTGGAACGGGCCGAGCTGACGGGTCAGCGACTCGGCCTCGGCGTGGGCCGCGACGAGCTGCTTCTTCGCCTGCTCGAGCCGGGCTGCCAGGGGCGCGGGATTGACCACGAGCGTGGCCAGCCGACGGCCTTCCTTTGCGTCCCAGATCCGGACCTCGCCCGTGAAGTCGGCGCCGATGACCTTGCTATTGTCGTGCGTCATCACGGCGCGGAGGGCCAGGTCGCCGAACGGCTCGAAGTCGCGCTGCTTGTTCCCGTTGGGGTCCCAGAGCCGGACGACCCGGTCGCGCCCGGCCGTGACGATCCGGCCGTCGCGGGCGAACACGACCGACAGCGCGCCGCCGCCGTGCGCGCCGATGTTCTTGATGTTGCCGCCGTTCTCCATCTCCCAGAGCTTGACCGTGCTGTCCTCGCTCGCGGACGCCAGGACGTTCGAATCGGGCCGCCAGCTCACGTCGGTGATGAACGCGTTGTGCCCGCGGAGGTCGTGGAACTCGCGACCGGTCTGCGCCTCCCAGACGATCAGGCCGTTGTTGCGGTCGCCGGTGGCGAGCAGGGCGCCGTCGGGGCTGAACTCGACGGCCGTGACCCACTCGGTATGCTTGCGCATCTCGAACGCCAGTGAGCCGTCGGCCGTGTTGTAGACGCGAACGACCTTGCTCGGTCCGCCCAGCGCGACGAGCCCGTGATCCGGGCTGATGTCGGCGGCGAGCACGATGTCATATTCCTTGCCGACCTCGAAGACGCGGGTGCCCTTCTTGACGTCCCACGCGACCGCCAATCCTGACTGACCGCCCCGGCCGCCGCCGGCCAGGAGCAGGTCGCCGTTGCGGCTGAACCGAAGCGAGTAGATCAGCCCCTCGGGGAACGGCAGCACGCCGACCAGGTGATAGTCAGTCGTCCGGTAGAGCAGGACCTGCTTGTGCCCGGCCAGGGCGACCAGAGGCGCCCAGGGGCTGGCGGCCATCGCCACGACGGCGCCGCGCCTGGCCTGGGGACTGAAGGGCTCGGTCGACACGCCCTCGGGCATCGCGGGCTGGCCGGACGGCTTGCCCATCGCGGCGGCGTCGAGCTTGAACTCGAACTTCGGTTTGGCCTTCGCCGTCGCCACGCTGCCCGAGGTCTCGAGCGCCCCGCCCTCGATCCACTTGCGGATCACCGCGATCTCGGCGTCCGGGATCTTCGGCGAGTTGGGGGGCATCTTGGGCTCTTCCGTGTGCATCACGACGGCCAGCAAGGTGCTGTTGTCGGGATCGCCCGGCTCGATCACCTTGCCCGAGCCGCCGCCCTGCATGGCGGTGCCATATGTGTCGAGATTCAGCCCGCCCTTTTGCTTGTCGGCGTTGTGGCAAGTCCCGCATCGGCTGCGCAGGACGGGCGCGACATGGTCCTGGAAGTTGACCTTCCCCTTCGGACCGTCGGCGGCATGGCCGGGCGCGGGCGCGGCGAACGTCGCCAGGGCACAGGTCAGGCACGAGAGCACGGCGGCGGCGAGTTTCGATCGCATGGCTATCGTCTCATCTCATCGACGGACGGGCGCGACGCGGCGCGGCGCGGTGCGGCCGTCAGGTCAGGTCAGGTCTGGTCTGGTCCAGTCTGGCGGCACGCGGCGCGCCCGCCCGCCCGCCCGTGGGATGCGGGTGGGGGTCAATCAATGGTTGAACAGGAACTCGCGGCTGTTGAGCAGTGCCCAGAACATGTCGGACAGTGCCCTGGTCCGGTCGGGCTCCCTGGCGAGGATCGCGACGAGCGTGGCCTGCTCCTCGACGGTCGGCCTGCGTGAGAAGCAGCGGATATACAGCTCGGTGATCCGCTCCTCGGGCGTCTTCTTCGTCGCGAGGAGTTTGGGGACCAGCCCGCCCTGCTGGATCTTGGCGTTCACCGTGTCGCCGTTGAGCAGGTGGAGCGCCTGCGAGAGCGTGGGCTCCATCTTGACCTCGCACGAGCAGGGCGTCTCGCGAGTGGCGCGGCCAAACGTGCGGAGGAAGTAGGTCGACCGCGTGCCATCGGCGATCTGCACGGCGCGCGAGCCCAGCGGCAGGCCCTCGAACTTGTCCTTGGTGTCGGTCACAGCGCTGATGGTGTCGAGCAGGCTCTCGGCCTTGATCCGCCGCACCAGGGCATGCGCGAAGTTCTTCTCGTCGCTTTCGTTGCTGGCGTTCCTGTGTGTGGTGCGCTGATATGTCCGCGAGTTGCAGATGTCCCGCACCAGGGCCTTGAGGTTGTACTTGGTCGCGGTGAAGTGCTGGCCGAGGGCCTCGAGCAGCTCGGGGTTGGAGGCGGGGTTGCTCACGCGGAAATCATCGACCGGCTCGACGATCCCGACACCCATGAAGTGCGCCCAGACACGGTTGGCGAACGAGGTGGCGAACCAGGGGTTCTGCGGCGACGCGAGCCACTTCGCCAGCACGACGCGGCGGTCCTTGCCGCGGACGTCCGGGACCTCGCCGCCGAGGAACTTGGGCGGCATCGCCCGGCCGCCGACGGGATGGTTCACCTCGCCGCCGCCCGAGTTGAACACGATCGTCTCGCGGTAGTCCTCGGCCTGCTTGCGGCCGATCTGCGCGAAGAACGCCGCGAAGCTGTAGTAGTCGTTCTGCGTCCACCGGTCGAACGGGTGGTTGTGGCACTGGGCGCACTGGACGCGGATGCCCATGAACACCTGTGCGACGTTCTCGGTCAGGGGCAGCGTCTCGTTGGTCGTCTGGTAGAAGTTGGTCGCCGGGTTCTTGAACGTCCCGCCGCTGGCGCCCAGCAGCTCCTGGACCATCTCGTCCATCGGCATGTTCTTCGACAGTTTGTCGACCAGCCAGTTGTAGTACAGGAACATCGCCTTCTGGCTGACGTTGCGCGTCGGGTCGGTGCGGATTTGCAGGAGCTCGGCCCACTTCGAGACCCAGATCTCGGAGAACTCCTTGCGCTCGAGCAACTCGTCGACCCACTTCGACCGCTTGTTCGGGTCCTTCGAGGCCATGAAGCGGTTGTACTCCTCGACGGTCGGCGGCAGGCCGACGATGTCGATCGAGGCGCGGCGGAGGAACGTCTCGTCGTCGCAGATGCCCGACGGGGCGATCCGCAGCTTCTGCAGCTTGGCCGCGACGAGCCTGTCGATGTAGTTCCCCTCGGGCTCGTCGGGATAGGTGAAGTCCAGTCCCCTGGGCAGCACGATGAACTGCGAGCCGACGGTGTGGGTCTCGAACCGCGCCATCACGAACGCCTCGCCGCGCTGGCCGGCGGTGACCAGACCGTCGGGCGTCACGGGCGCCGAGACGTCGTTATTCGTGAGGAACACGGCCAGGCTGGTGACGTCGCGATCGGTGCCATCGGAGTACCGCGCCCGGAGGGTGAGCTGCTGCGTCGCGCCCTTGCCGTCGAGGACGCCCGCGCGGGGATACAGGTCAACCCCGACGATCCTGGGGAGTTTGGCGACGTCGTCATTGGGCGCGCCGGCCTCGATCCAGCCGTGGAGGGTGCGGTAGAGCTGGCTGTTCGGCTCGAACCGCTTGCCGCCGGTGTGCGGCACGGCGCCGATCGATTTTTCCAGGAGCGTGCTATCCGACGGCACGGCCAGGTTGACGCGGCGGCCGATCATCTCGCGGGTGAGGCGGTAGTGGTCCCCCTCGGGGTCGAAGCCGAAAAGCGAGATGCGGAACCCGTCCTTGCCGCGGGCGGCGCCGTGGCAGCTCCCGGTGTTGCAGCCGGCCCGCATGAACACGGGCATCACGTCGAGCCGGAAGCTGAGCGGCGGCGTGACGGCCGCCTGCGCAACCTTCACCGGCACGGCGACGCGCTGGCCGCCGAAGGCGACGGTGAGCGTGGTGGCACCGTCGGCGGCCGGGTAGAGGACGGCGCCGTCGCGGCGGGCGAGCCGCGGGTCGGCCATCGCGTACGTCGCCTGCTTGGTGACGTCGCGGGTGATGCCGTCGGCATACGTCGCCTGGACGACGAGCGACTGGCGGTCGCGGGCGGTCGTCAGCGAGACCTCGGGCGGGTAGACCGCGATCCCGACGAGCGCGGCGGGCGGCCTGGGCATGTCGGTGAAGACGTTGGCCGGCAGGCTCGCCGGCGAGTGGCCGCGATCGCGGGCAGGCTCGGGCCCGCCCGCGCGCACAGCGGCGATCGACAGGGCGCAGAGCCCCAGCGCGAGCAGGGCGAGGCGGCCCTTGCGGGCGATGGCGATGGCGATGGCGATGGCGATGGCGATGGCGATGGCGATGTTCGCGGACGTTGGGCTCATGGCGATCGAGTCCTTTATCCTCACGTCAGGGCGGCCTGGCGTCGGTCGCATCGGTTCGGCTCCCTCGGGCTCGCGTGCGTCGTGTCGGTGGTCCATCTCATCCAGTGGTTCATACGGGTCACTTGCCGGCGCGGGCCTGCGCCGCCTGGAGGCGAAGCTTCTCGAGCCGCGAGAGCGGCCTGGCGGGCGGGGCGGCCGGTTTGGCCGCCGGCTTCGCGGCGACCTGCACCGGTTTGGCGGGCGCCGGCCTGGGCGGCAGGGGGACGTCGATCCGCAGCGACGTGCTTCCGATGTTGTGCACGATCGGCTCGCCGTTCTGCGTCACCACCACCTGGCAGAACAGGCTCTGGTGGTTGCCGGCCGGCGAGATCTTGTCGGTCTTGATGTGGAAGATCAGATCCTTCGTGTCCCTGGTGATCTTCTTGACGTCGGTCGTGACCTTGTTGGGCAGGCCGATCAGCGTCACCTGCGCCTCGCCGGGGAAATCGACGACCTTCTGCACCTTGATCGCCAGGTCGGTCTCCTTCCCCTGCTCGACGCTCGCCGACTGGAAGGCGAAGTTGAGATAGGGCTGCGAGATCGTCAGGTTGGCGAGCTGCGACGAGACCCGGATCGGGCCCGAGGCCACGCCCGAGTCGCCGTTGACGACGATCTTCCAGGTCCGCAGCTCGGCGCCGCCGTCGGCGTTCATGGGGATGACGGCCTCGTCCTTGCCCGCGGGGATGACCACGCCGCCCGCGGAGCCGACGCCTGGCGGGTTCCATGGCAGATACACCGAGATGGCCGCCGTGAAGCCGGGCTTGCGGTGCGCCCGGACCTTCAGCCCCATCGACCCGCCGCGGACCAGCGGCACCTTCGGCTCGACGATCTCGATCGTGTACGGGCACTCCTCGGTCACGGCGACGGCCAGCCGGTCCACGCTGCGCTGCCAGACGGTGACCTGGTTCTGCCCGATCACGAGGACCGAGGACTGGTCGAACTTCGAGGGGACCTGGACCTTGGGATCCACGGGCTTGCCGGTGACCTCCGCCAGCGACCCGGCGAGCGGGGCATCCGGCTTCGCCGAGAACAGCACGGGCACCACGCCCTGGCTGGCCGCCATGACGGGCGCCTCGACGGTGACACCCGCCGGCAGATGGCCGAGGCCGAGGTTCAGCTCGCCGCCGAAATCGGCGCGGCTGCCGTAGATCAAAATCGCCTGGCGGTTCCCCTTCGGCACGGCCACCGCCATCACGCCGGTGCCGAGCGGGATCCGCTCGGCGGCTGTTGACATCGTCAGGGCCGGGGCCACCGGGGTCACCTCGATCCGGTAGGCGTAATCAGCGCCTCCCTTGCCGAGCTGGTCGACCAGCCAGATGACATACTCGGCATTATAGGGGGCGTGGAAGCGGAAGTACGAGTCGGGGCCGACCGAGTCATCAGCGCCGAGCATCGCGCCGCCCCCCTTCTTGCCCAGGTACATCACCGGGTCGAGCGGCGACCGGATGCGGCGGGCGTAGCAGTGGATGTCGAAGACCTGCCCCTTGCTCGCCTTGAAGACGAAGTGGTCGATGTCGCCCGGCTTGCCGATCGCGCCGTTGAGCGCCATGGGCGCGGTGAACGCCGTGGCATGCGCCTGGTCGTCGTTCGGCTCGGCCTCCAGGACGTTGCCCAGTGGCGTGACCCGGAAGGTGTTGGGGTACGGCGAGATCCCCTTTGCATCCTGGCGAACCAGGCCGTACTCGCCCGAGGCGCTGGCGGGGACGGTTACCTTGCTCGTCGTGTCGCCCGAGGCGTCGCCGATCCAGTGGACCTCGAGTGTCTCGCCCGGCTTGCCGCCGGCCGGCAGGACAGCCGTCGCGCGGGGGAAGTTGCCGACGTGCAGGCGGTACAGGCACGAGCCGTTGCCCGAGTAGGAGCTCTCGCGCACCTGGATGATGTACTTGCCGTCCTCGGGCGCGATGATCGAGGTGAACCCGTCGCGGTACACCAGCGCGGCGTCGTCGCACGCGCCCAGCTCGAACCGACGGGTGTTCATGATCGCCACATACGGGTCGAACTCGAGGATGCCCAGCCGGTGCCCCTCGACCTCGGCCGAGATCCGATCGCCCTTCTTTGCCTCGACGACGAAGTAATCGACGTCCTCGTTCTCGGCCACGCCGTTGATCGTGACGTTCATCGCGACCGGCTGGGGTTTGGCGAAGTCGTTGTTAGGCTCGACCTCGACGACCTCCTTGAGCGCGCCGACGGAGAAGGTCCGCAGCTCGCTGATCCCGCTCGTCGTGCGAACACGCAGGTCGTGCAGGCCGAGCTGGCAATCCGGGGCGATCTTGAGCCGGGCGGTGACGGCGTCGTTATTTACTTTTTTGATGGAGAGCGTGGCGATCCCCGGCTGGTAGTAGACGATCTCGACGGCATCGCCCAGCCGGGCGCCCGAGAAGGTGACGTCGACCTCGGTCCCGCGCTGGCCGCCGGTGGGACGGACGGCGGTCAGGCTTGGCGAGGCGGCCAGGCCGGTCGCGGCCAGGGACAGGGCGAGTGCGGCGGCGAGGAGGGTGGTACGCATGAGGGGGTCTCTTGTCCGTCGTCCTTTTCGTCCGGTGTCCGGTGTCCGGTGTCGGTTGCTGGGGTGAGCGGACGGGGGAGGTGAGGGCGAGGCTACTATCGAGCCGGATCGCGCGTCGATTGTCGTGCGTTCCGGCTCGCCCCTCGCCCCTCATCCACCAGTCACTTGCCATCGGCCACTAGGCCAGCAGCTCCTTGACGATCTTGCCGCCGTCAACGATCTCGATGGGGCGGTTGCCGGGGGCCATGAGCTCCTTGTCGGCGACGATGCCGAGCTGGTGATAGACGGTGGTCGCCAGGTCCTCGGGGCCGACCGGGTCGCGTTCGGGCTCCGTCGCGGTGGCGTTGCTGGCGCCGTGGATGTACCCCCCCTTGATGCCGCCGCCGGCCAGCATGACGCTGAAGACCTTGGGCCAGTGGTCGCGGCCGGCGTCCTTGTTGATCTTGGGGGTGCGGCCGAACTCGCTGGAGACCATGACGAGAGTGCGCTTGAGCAGCCCCGAGCGATCGAGATCGCGGATCAACGCGGCGAGGGCCTGGTCGAGGGGCGGCATCTGCGCCCGCATGTTGGGAGCGATCTGGGAGTGGAAGTCCCAGCCGCCGTAATCCACGGTGATGAACCGGACGCCCGCGGCGACCAGGCGGCGGGCCATCAACAGCCGCTGGCCGGCGGCGTGGCGACCGTATTCATCGCGGACCTTGGCGGGCTCGGCGTGGATGTTGAACGCCTCACGGGCCTTCTGCGAGCTGATGAGGCTGTACGCCCGCTGGTAGAAGGTGTCCATCGCGGCGATGTTGTCGCTCTTCTCGCGGCGGGCGAAGTAGGTGTTCACCGCGTCGAGGACATTGCGACGGGTGGCGAACCTCGGCTCGTCGATGCCGCCGGGAAGATTGAGGTCCTGGACCCGGAAGCCGGGGTCCGCCGGGTCGCGGCCGAGCGAGAACGGCGAGAACGACGAACTGAGATACCCCGTGCCGGCGTACACGTTGGGCTGGTTGGGGATGCAGACATATGGCGGCAGGTTGTTCCGCGGGCCGTACTCGTGCGAGACCACGCTGCCCATGCTGGGATACTGCAAGGCCGGGCTGGGCCGGTATCCGGTGAACATGTTGTGCGTGCCCCGCTCGTGCGCGGCCTCGCCGTGGGTCATCGAGCGGATGATCGTCAGCTTGTTGGCGACCTGGGCCGTCTGGGGCATCGTGGCGCTGAACTTCTCCCCCTCGATCTTCGTATCAACCGAGCCCATCTCGCCTCGGTACTCGATCGGGGCGAACGGCTTGGGGTCGAACGTCTCCTGATGGGCGATGCCGCCGGGGAGGAAGATGTGGATCACCGATTCGGCCTTCGCGGCGATCGCGGCGTAGTTCTTCAGATCGGCGCGGGCCTCGAGCCGCAACACGTCGGCGAGGGTCAGGCTCCCCAGGCCGATCGTCCCGACCGTCAGGAAGCCCCGGCGACTGAACGGCCTCTGGAAGTTGGAGGATGCCATCGACGCGTCTCCTTGTGGTTCTCGTTGATCTCGGCGTTAGGGAATCCCTGCTCGCGGCCCGTCGTCCAGTCCATCAACGTGTTGCGCCGGACCGCACCGCCTGCCCCCGTCATCTCCCTGGGATTCACCCGGGTGATTATCCCTCATGAACTCCGCGACCGGAATGGTCCGCTCGCCTCAGGGGCCTGGGGCGGTGCTTCCCGGCCGAACTCACCGGGCGATCCTCGATCGTCGTCGATCCCGGGGTGCCGGAGGGCGGCACCGGCGGGCTTGCTCCGTCAGCGGAGCCGAGGCGGGGTAATCGAGGCCGGTCCGTTCGGGTTGGCTGGGTCGGCGGGTTCTCGGTCGCTCCGCATCCGGGGGCTAAAGGTCGGTTTCGGACGATGACGCAAAGCACTTGTTGAATATCTACGAAACAACGGCCCTCTCCGCTGGCGCGAAATCCCGACGAAAACTTCGTTTGTCCCATTGCATGCACGCGGCATACCAGGTCTTCCGTCGAGGCCGGCGGTCCGGCGGAATTACCCTCTGGCGTACTGTCATAATGGCAGAATTGGGTTCGTTCTGCATTTTTCCAGCAGCTCGGCCCCCTGGGCGACTGTCGAAATGGCAGAATTGGGTTCGTTCTGCATTTCGGCGCCGACCAGGTGGCAAGGTTTCGGCGCCGAAACCTGGTGGTGGATTGTGAAGAAATTATGAAGATTGGGTTCGTTTTGCTCGGTCGCTCGGTGCGAATCGCGATTTGGTGCGAGCATAGATGTGTGCCTGGTCGGCGTGTGTGTGCCTGTTTGGCGGTTGATCTGATGGGTTTATCTCGGTGTAATATCAAGCCGTATTGCGGGGAATCGTGCGTGCTAGTATTCGTGGGCGTTGGCGTGTAAGCAGGCGTGCAAACGATGGTCGCCCGGGGAGATCTGGCGGTGGAATTGTGTGCCGGCGTGTGGTGGTCGAGGAGTGGGCTCATGGGGTTGGCTCACCTGGTTGCAATCGAACTGGCCTGGTTGGGGTTTTGGGGGCCCTCTATCTATATAATCAACAAACCGAGGGTCCTTTTTGCGCAAATCCTGGCTTGCGCGACGTTTTGCCGCGGTGGGCCCGTCTGGCCGGCCGGTGGTGGTGGGTGATTGCGGCGAGAGGAGGGGTGTGTGAAGCGCGAGATCCGGTTCCGGATCAGGGACCTGATGGTTCTGAACGGCGTGGTGGCGCTGGTGATGGCGGCGGGGGTGCTGCTGGGGAGCTTCGTGGCCGTCGGGATGCTGGCCGGGATGGGGGGTCTGTTCATCGTGGTGCCGGTGGTGCTGGTGGAGATCTACCTGTACCGGCGGAAAAACGGGGTGGTGTATCGGTGGAGGCACCCGGCGCCGCGACGGCCGCGGTTTGTGCCGCCGACCGTGCCCCTGGCGGCGCGGGGCGGCGGTCGGTTCGTGGGCCTGGATGAGCTGGCCGATGCGGAACGGCGGCCGCGGGTGCCGGCCCGACTGTTCGAGTCGGTGGCGGGATCGGGGGCGGCGTCGACGTCGGCGGAGGGAGGGCCACCGTCGCGCGCCTCATTGTTGCTCGACGTGGCGGCGAAGCTCGAGGACTCGGGCAAGGTGGTCGCCGCGATCGCGGTTTACCAGCAGGTGATTGACCGTTTCGCCGATTCGGCCGAGGCACGCGCGGCGCGGGACGGCCTTGCACGCCATCGACGGGCGCCCGGTGGGGACGCGAGCAGTTCGGGCGAGCCGACCCTGGGCGCTCCGTGATGTGAGGAAGATCGTGCGGGGCGGCGGCCAAGCCTGGGTGCGCCTTCGGCGACCCCGGGCTTTGATGTTCGGGCCCGCTGGGGGTCAGTGGTTGGAGTGGCGGCCTCGCCGCCTCCTGGCCTGAACTGTCAACCGGCGGATCGGAACGGTGCAGTCGATCTCGGAGTCTTTCGGGACAGACGCTATGCTGTCGGCTTCCACGGGGCGTCGTCGTGGTCGTCGGCCGGCTGGTCGGGGCCCCGGCTGAGGATGTAGCCAAGGAGGGTCAGCGACAGGGTGAGCCCGAGCATCGCCTTGGCGATTCCGGGGATCGCGCTGGGGGAGACAAACGCCTCGACCATGCCGGCGATCAGGAGGATCGGGACGATGCCGACCACGATCTGGACCGATTCCCGGCCGCGGAGCCGCAGCTCGACGCGGCGGCTGTAGCGGCCGGGGAACAGCAGGGCCCGGGCCATTAACAGCCCGGCGCCGCCGCTGATCCAGATGGCCGGCAACTCGAGCGAGCCATGACCGACGACGAACTCGGCCAGCGGCGGGAGCATCCCGCCGCGAAGGCAGGCCGCCGCGATCGCGCCCAGCATGATCCCGTTAAAGAGCATCAGCCAGACCGTGCCGATGCCCAGCGACAGGCCCAGCCCCCAGGCCAGCAGCGAGACGTTGATGTTGTTCGTCGCGATCCGGCTGCTGGCCGCCGGCGCCACCCGGGTGAGCGACTCGGTCCAGAGGTGCTTTGACTCGATCGCCGTTCGCATCGACGGGCTGATGAAGAAGCCTTCGAGCGTCGGATACTCGATGGTCAGGAAGAAGCCCAGCAGGGCCCCGGCCCAGAAGACCGCCGTGGCCAGCAAAATGGGCCGGGCGGCCTGCCGCACCCGCGCCGGCTAGGTCGTCCGCCAGAACCCGACCCAGTTCCTTGACCGCGATCGGCCGGCCTGATAGAGAAGGCTG
>JAKAUH010000329.1 GCA_021818605.1 Planctomycetota bacterium | reverse complement strand
CGGCCGCGGCAAGGACCAGCAGACCAGTGACACACGAGGCCAAAAGACGGGCACCCAGCCAGGGTGATCGGCGCATCTGCCACCTCCGCACCAGCGACTTCGGCCATGCCGCCGCGAATGAGCGCGATCCGTCGGTGTTCCGACGGCCCGGTCAGACCCCGACCAGACGGCCCCGAGTCTCGCTCCTTCCCTTCACCATATCCCGCCGGCCGATCCTGGACAACGCCGTCCTGGCGACTTTTGTCGGACCTGAATGCCAGAACACGACTTCCGAAGGTCGGGGAGCCGCCTGCCACCGCTTTCCCCTTTGCCGGGGATTTGTGTTTGCCGTACACTTGGGGTTGAGGATGTGAGGTCCCGCTCTCGACGCCGATCCAGGAGTCGCCGCTTCGCCAGCAGGCGAACCGTGACCATGAGCCCCGTCGATCGTCAGACAGCCGCCGGCGAAGAGACGCTCGCCCACGTCCCGGGCGCGAGCGGACCCGCGCTGGCTGACCTGAGCGGCACGACGCTGGGCGACTTCCAGGTCGAGCGGTTGCTCGGCCGCGGCGGGATGGGTGAGGTGTACCTGGCCAGGCAGGTCAGCCTCAATCGACCGGTGGCGCTCAAGGTCCTGCGCAACGACGTCCTGGCAAAGCCGGGATACCTGGAACGCTTCCTCGCGGAGGCGCTCGCCGTCGCGAAGCTCAACCATCCGAGCATCGTCCATGTCTACGCCATGGACGAAACGGACGGCATCCACTTCATCGCGATGGAGTACGTCGAGGGGACCAACCTGCGGGAGTACGTCCACAAGCGAGGAGCGCTGGACCTCCAGCAGGCCCTGGCCATCATGAAGCAGACCGGCCAGGCGATCGGCGCCGCGGGCGAGGCCGGGCTGATCCACCGCGACGTCAAGCCCGAGAACATCCTGATCGCCCGCCGCGGCCGGGTGAAGGTCGCCGACTTCGGCCTCTGCCGCCAGATGGACGAGGAGGCCTCGCATCTGACGCAGCTCGGGACCACGATGGGCACCCCGGCCTACATGAGCCCCGAGCAGGCCCAGGGTTATCCCCTCGACCATCGTAGTGACCTCTACTCGCTGGGAGCCACCTTTTATTACATGCTCGCCGGCGTCCCGCCCTTCCGTGCCGACTCTCCGGTCGCGGTGGCGCTCAAGCAGGTCCGCGAGATCCCCAGCAGCCTGTTGTTTCACCGCCCCGATCTGCCACTCGAGATCGACCGGCTGGTGATGAAGCTCATGGCCAAGAACCCCACCGACCGCTACCAGTCGGCGGCCGAGATGCTGGCGGAGCTGGCGAGGATCCGCGAGACGATCCCGATCCCCTCATCCTCCTCCGCCGAGCCGGCAAACGGGCCTTATGCCCGCACCGAGGAACTCTCGACCGGCGAACCGGTTGCCGAGGTGCCAGCGACGCTCGAGACGCCGGTGCCAGCACCAGCACCTCCCGCACCCCGCGTCGCCCCGGCCAGGACTCCGGCGCCCCCTGAGGATCGCCGGGTACGAACGCCGCCCCCCCCCGTCGCGGTACGCGACATCCCCGCACCGGCCGAGCTGGAGAGATCGACCAGCGCGGCCGAGGGGGCTCGCCCGGCATTCAGCGGCTGGATCGCCACGGCGGCGGCCGCCGTGGGTTTGCTGGTGGGCGGGCTGTCGGGATGGGCGGCCCGGGCCCCGGACGTGATGGCAATGCCGGGCAACTCGACGCGCCAGGCGCCCGCGCTCTGGATCGAGCCGCGATGGGCGTCGATCCCCAGGCAGGGCAGCGCGGAGGACCAGCTCCGATATGCCCAGCTCCAGGCGCCCCGAGATGAGTGGACGGCGGCCTGGATGGCGGTGCCGGGCAACTATCCCCATTCGCACGCCGCCGCGTCGCGGGCCTATGCCCAGCTCGCCCGGCTCTGGTATCGGCTCGACGACCGCGAATCGCTCGCCGCGCTGGGGGCCGAACTGGCCGCGTGGAAGGACGCGCAGCAGAGCGACCGCGACCTGGCCGCACTGATCACTCTGGCGCTGCAGCTCCGCAAGGGCGACATGGGCGCGGTCGAGAAGGGCTACGAGAAGCTCGCCGAGGCCGATGTCGCCGACATGTACGATCCGCTCCTCGTCGCGCTGAACCTGGAGATCTGTTCCGACGCGCTGGCGATCGTGCAAAAGGCCGGCACCCGGCCGATCGCCAGGCCGTTGCAACGCGTCCTCCGGCTGCTGGTGCGGCAGCTCAACCACATCGAGCTCGGCGACGCCCCCGTGCTCGGCCGCGGCAAGCTCGGCCCCAGGGCGGCCCCGCGGTCCAAGAGATAGATCATCAGACACCGCCAGCGAGATCGGGTCGGGAGACGACGGGCATGGCATTCCTGAAGCGAGCCAACGGTGTAACCGCCGGGCAGGTCATTGAGCTGAAGCCGGATCGCATCGTCATCGGCCGATCACCCGAGCACTGCCACATCGTGCTCGACCCCAACGGCGTCAGCCGCCGCCACGCCGAGATCTACCGCAAGGGCGAGGAGTTCTACCTCGCCGACCTGAACTCGCGCAACATGACCAAGGTCAACAACACCAAGATCATCCCGGGCGTCGACCACCGCCTCGCACCCGGCGATCGAATCAACATATGCGACGTCGAGTTCCTCTTCTATCCCCGGCTGCCGTCCGAGTCGCCTTCCCGGGAACCCGGCGACGTCATGTTCGTCAACGAGGCCGATAGCCACGACTCGCCGCACCTCCACACGCTCGATGCCTCGCGCTCCAGCGCCATGGCCAGCGTGGTCAAGCCCGAGCTCAAGCTCAAGGCGATCCTCGAGATCGCCCGCAATCTCTCGAGCGAGCTGAAGATCGACTCGGTCGCGCCCAAGATCCTCGACTCGTTGATGGAGCTGTTCCCCCAGGCCGAACGGCTGTTCCTGATCCTGGTCGAACCCGAGACCAAGAAGCTCATCCGCAAGGCTTTCCGCTACCGTCCCTTGCGGCGGGCGACCTTCAGTACGAACGTCCCGGCCGACGAGGTGCCGATGAGCATCAGCCGGTCGATCGTCAACCACGTGCTCGGCCAGAAGAAGGCCGTCCTCAGCCAGGATGCCAGCTCCGACCAGAACCTGCCGACCAGCGCGTCGATCGCCGACCTGAAGATCCGCTCGGTCATGTGCGTTCCGCTGGTCACGCCCGACAAGGAGGCGCTCGGGATCATCCAGCTCGACACCAGCGACCGCAAGCAGTTTCTCCAGGAGGACCTCGACGTCCTGGCCGCCGTGGCGTGCCAGGCCGCCATCGCCGTGCAGAACGCCGCGATGCACGAAAGTCTGCTCGAACGTGAGCGCGTCAACCGCGACCTCCGACTGGCCGAGCAGGTGCAGAAGCGGTTCCTGCCCCAGAACGTCCCGGCGATCCCCGGCTACGAGTTCTTTGCCCACTACGACCCCGCCTACGAGGTCGGCGGCGACTACTACGATTTCGTCAGCCTGCCCGACAACCGCCTCGCGATCGCCGTCGGCGACGTCTCGGGCAAGGGAGTGGCCGCGGCGCTCATGATGGCCAAGTTCTCGGGCGATACGAGGTACTGCATCCTCACCGAAAACCAGCCGGCGCCAGCCGCCAACGAGTTGAACACGCTGCTGTTCTCCGCCGGTATCGAGGAGAAGTTCATCACGCTGAGCCTGAGCGTCCTGGACACCGAGAAACACACCCTGACCCTCGCCTCGGCCGGGCACCTTCCCGTGCTCATCCGCCGGGCGAACGGCACCATCGAGGAGATCGGCGAGGAGATCGCCGGCTTCCCGCTCGGCATCATCCCCGAGTCCGACTACCAGCAAACCGATGTGAAACTCTACCCCGGCGACGTCGTGGCCGTGTTCTCCGACGGCGTGACCGACGCCCGTAACCTTCGCGAAGAGCTCTACGATTCACGCGACAACCGCCGCCTGGTCCGCAAACTCGCCGAAACCGTCGGCGGCCCCGAGGCCGTCGGCCGCGCCATCCTCCAGGACATCCGCGAGTTCTCCTCCGGCCACGTCCAGGTCGACGACATCACCCTCATCTGCTTCGGCCCGCTGGCCCGCTGACAGACCCCCGAACAACCGTTGAACCATTCTCCTCGATACGACGCCCGCGGCGCCGTCGGCGCTGTCGTTTGCTCCACTCGACAAGGATCGACCTTCGCATGTCGCTTCGCATCGCCAACATCCGCCTCGAGCTGGGCGAGCCCGAGGAGAGCCTTCCCGACAAGATCGCCTCGCGCCTGGGGATGGAGGCCGACGCCCTGGCGAGCTGGCGAATCCTCCGCAAGAGCCTCGACGCCCGCAACCACGACGATATCCACTTCTCCTACTCGGCCGAGGTCCAGCTTGCCGAGCAGGCGGTCGAGCCGTCGATCGTCGAGGCATTGCCCGAAATCGAACCCTACCTGCCCGAGAGCTTCGACTGGCCCGAGCCGGGCGGCCGGCCACTCCCGAACCGGCCGGTCATCGTCGGCTCGGGGCCCGCCGGGCTGTTCGCCGGTTATTTGCTCGCACAGTCGGGCTATCGGCCGCTGATCCTCGAGCGGGGCAAGGCGGTCAAGGAACGGGTCGCCGACGTCCGCCAATTCGACGACAACGGGCCGCTCGACCCCGAGAGCAACTACCTCTTCGGCGAGGGTGGCGCGGGGACCTTCAGCGATGGCAAGCTGACCTCCCGCGGAACGGGCCCCGATGTGCGCCGGGTACTCGAGATCCTGGCCGAGTGCCACGGCAAGTCCTCGATCGTCTACGAGCACCGGCCGCACCTCGGCTCGAACCGGCTCCCGCTGATCGTCCGCACTCTCCGGCGCAAGATCGAGGAGATGGGCGGCGAGGTCCGCTTCTCGTGCCTGGTCGAGGACCTGGACCTCGCCGACGGCCGGCTCCGCGGGCTTTTCACCTCGTCGGGATACATCGAGGCCGAAGTGGCGATCCTGGCGATCGGCCACAGCGCCCGCGACACCTACGGCATGCTCCTCCGCCGCGGGGTGCCGATCGCCGCCAAGGCATTCCAGCTCGGCGTCCGGATCGAGCAGCCGCAGGCCTCGATCGACGAGGCCCGATACGGGCCGTTCGCCGGCCATCCCGCCCTCGGCGCGGCGGACTACAGCGCCTCGGTTCGCGCGGGCCGGCGCGATCTGTTCACGTTTTGCATGTGCGCCGGCGGCCACGTGATGCCAAGCGTCAGCGACCCGGGCTACTTCTGCACCAACGGCATGAGCGAGAGCCGGCACGACTCGCCGTTCGCCAACAGCGGCCTGGTCGTCACCATCAACCCCGAGGAGCTGGGCAGCACGCACCCGCTGGCCGGCATCCACTACCAGCAGCGGTTCGAGCGGCTCGCGTACCTGGCCGGCGAGCGCACCTACGCCGCGCCCCTCCAGTGGGCCCGCGACTTCCTCGGCGGACGGGTGAGCCGAGGGAACCTACCGACGAGTTACCGGCGCGGCGGCCGAGCGATCGACCTGCGCCTCTTCCTGCCCGACCCGGTCGTCGACGCGCTCGGGCAGGGCCTCCGGTTGATCGATCGGAAGTTCGGCGGGCACTTCCTCCGCGACGCGACCCTGACAGGCCCCGAGTCGCGCGGCAGCTCGCCCGTCCGCGTGCTCCGCGACCCCGCGACTCGCGAGAGCCCCGGGCTCGCCGGGCTGTATCCGTGCGGCGAAGGCGCCGGCTATGCCGGCGGGATCGTCAGCGCGGCGGTCGATGGACTCCGCACGGCTCGCAGCATCGTCTCGACCTATGCCAGCCTATCACGATCGTGATCCGGCCGGTGCCCAGCTCATCGGCGGCGACTTCGCGGGTCGTCTCGACCTATGCCAGCCTATCACGATCGTGATCCGCCTCCATCAAGATCCGGAAAGGCGGGCATCGCGCAGGGCGCGATCGTAATCCGCAGGCTCGTTGAGGTTCCGGATCGAGTCGAATGTGGGGTCCACGTCCCTGAGATCGTCCTCGTCGAGAACAACGGCCCGCGCGGCGTCGGCGAGCTCTCTCACTCGCAACCGCGAACCGGCCAGCAGGGTCTCGATCACCGGCAGCATCGTCCGCCTTCGATAGACGGCCGCAAGCGGCTGGAGGTATCCGCCGATCTTCGGGATGACCAGATCGGCATCGCTGATCCGCTCGACGAGTCGCGCGATCCAGCGCGGTTCGAGGAACGGGACATCCGTGGCCGTGGCAAAGATCAGCTCGACCAGTTCAGGCATCGCGGCAAATCCGGAGGCCAGGCCCTGCAGCGGCCCCAGGCCCGAAATGCTGTCTCGCACGACCCGGACGTCCGAGGGCAGGTCGGGCAGGTTCTGACCGGGCGCCCCGACAACGACAATTGGACTCGCCGCGACGCCGGCCAGCCGCACGACGCGCTGGAGCAGGTACTCGGGCCCGAACGGCAGCCATGCCTTGGGCCACCCCATTCGTCGGCTCTCGCCGCCGCACAGGATCACAGCGCCGGGCTTCATGTTGGGTTCTCCGGTTCCAGGCGACGAGATCATGTTACGCGGATGTCGAAGAGACCGCGAGAACCGCTCCTCACTCACTCGCGCGGGCCGGATCGACAGCAACCTGAAGTGTACGAAATTCGCCCCATGTCATATTGAGGTGAGCCCAACATTGGTTACAATCCCGGGAATCGCCCAGGTTCTGCAAGAGTCGATTTGGAGCCCAACCTGCGTTCGCTCGCACCATGCCTCCCGTCGATCCGAGAGAAAGGACGCTCACCATGTGCAGGATTCCTGCGGTTCGACTTCGTTTCGCGGTCGCGGCTCTCGCGACGGTACTGGGTCTCATCCTCCTGCCCGGACTCGCCCGTTCCGAGGAAGCGAGACCCGACCTCCGGCGCTGCTTCCCGGCGAGCGGGCTCATCGCGTATGCCGAGTTCGACGGTCTGCGCACCCATACGAAAGCCTGGGAGGCCACCGCAGCGTACGCGATGCTGGCCCGAACTCCCGCCGGCTCGATGATGACCGACCTGGCGACCCAGGTTGTCGACCGGCTGCTCAAGGTGGAACCGAGCATCAAGTGGACCGGCGCCGATCTCCTGGCTCTTGAGGATCACATCGTCCAGCAGGGCCTGGCGATGGGCTATCGCCTGGCCGGCGAGGACGAAGCGATCATCCTGGTCGTGCGAGGCGCGGGCCAACCGGCGAGTCGTGAGCGATTCGAACGAGTTCTGGGTCTCGCCGATGCGCGGGCAGGTCGCGAGAAGAGCCCGGCCGTATCGAGGATTCGCGGGCGGGAGACATTCCGGTGGATGTCGACGATGACGGCGATCCCCGCGGACGATCCCGTCGCTCCGCTCCGCGGGGGAGGCATCCCGGAAGCACGGCTCTCGGCCTGGTTCGAGAAGAACGACCTGGTGCTGGTCGCGTCGAATCCCCCGATCCGCATCGTTGAAGCCGGAAAGAAGCCCGACGACATGAACGGCCGGGCCGTCGCTGCCGTGCTGGACACCATCGAGGGCAAACAGCCCAACGTCACGACCCATCCCGGCCTTGTTTCCGCCACGGCGGAAGGGAAGGACGTGACAGGCTTCGAGGCGGATGGCCTGTTCTTCATCGAACTCGCCGAGAATCTGACGGCACTCGAGAGAATGCTTCCGTTGCGTACAACGGCCGAGCCGGTGGGCATGGCTTCCGGATCTGCCGGCCTGACGCTGCCTTCAGGCCGGTACATGCAGGACGATGTCCAGTACATACAAACTGGCGATGACTTCCAATTGCCGTTCTTGCCGTCCGGTCCCGACATCGCCGCCATTCCACCCGCTGCTCCCGCTGTTGTCAGGCAGGGGCGCCTCGACCCTCCCGCCTTGCCGCCACCCACCGTGGGCCAGGCGGCGATCCCACCTTCCACTATCATCTCGCCGATCGACGCTCCGCCGGAGGCTGCTCCTGCGGCGCCATCGGAAACGCCGTCGCCAGCCGCCGCACCATCGCCGTGTCACACAGTCCGGCCATATCCGTCGGCGGTCTTGCCGGAACTCATGCCCGTGGGGACCAGCTCGGTTCGCCCGGCAAGACCCGCCGAACCGCGGCCGGCCCCCGAAGCCGCCGGCAGGAAGGCGGGCCGTCCGCCCCAGGACGATCCGATCAAGGCCCTCGGACTTGACGGCATCAAGCGCATCGTCGGCCGGTGGGGATTCCACGGCAAGGCCCTGCTGACCGATGTCCGAGTCGAGATACCCACTCCGCGCACGGGTCTCGCCGGCGGGATCGACCAGCCGGGTTTCGACCGTGATCGACTTTTGCCGGTGCCCGATCGGGCGCGCAGCTTCACCGTGGACTCGATGGACCCGGCACAGATGTATGCTCGCCTGGCGGACCTGGGAAAAGCGATCGATCCGAATTCTACACTGGTGCTCGCCGAGGCTGAGCGAATCATCAAGGGTGCCACCGGCCTCCGCCTGCGCGAGGACCTGCTCGCCCAGATCGGGCCGAGCTGGAGCGTCTTCCCCGCGCCTTCCGCCGAGCGCAACGACAAGGATGAGCTCGACCCCTGGGACTACGTGCTCGTGGCCGACCTCAAGGACGCCGGAGCCTTCGCGAAGACTCTCGACACACTGGTCGCGCGGGCGTCGGACTACCTTCACGAGCGCGAGAAGCCGAAGGGTGCCGCGGCCCCAGCCGCCGGCCAGGCTGACCTGCCGGCCGTGGCGCTCGAACGACTTCCCGCGCCGCACCGCGGCTATCGATTGACCTCGCCCTCCGAGGTTGTCTTCTGGCTCGACGAGGAGATTCAGCCCACGATCCTCGTGGGGCGGTCCCACGTGGCATTCGCATCGACGCCCGAACGGGCCGTCGAGGCCCTGGTGTTCGAGCAGGGCGATGAGCGTCGGTGGAAGCCGATGGGCGAGGTCGAGCAGGCACTCGCCTGCTTGCCGAGGAAGCTGACACTACTGTCGATTGGCGATAATCGGGAATCCAGCATTCCGGCATTGATCGTCGGCCTGCCGAGGATCGTACAGATGCTGAGCACTGCCGAGGCTGACCTCGAAAGTCCCGCGGGGGAGGGCCGGGTGGACTTCCTCACCATGATCGGTATCCCCGGTCCGGAACGGTTCCGGGTGCGGATCGATCCCGCCCGGCTTCCGAAAGCTGAAGCACTCGAAGCTCATCTCTTTCCCAACGTCCTTGCCGCAGCGGTGGATGACCAAGGCATTCGCTTCATCGCGCGGGAGGCGTTTCCCCTCTGTTGCCTTCGAAATGGAGCTTACCTCAAGCCAAGCGTGGAGTGGAGCGATGGAGGCTGGAAACGCGACCTCAAGATGGGCGTCAACTTCCTGGGGGGACGCTGACGACCGGGATAGAGCCATCCTACGCCCGGCAGAAGCCGACTCGCCGCGACCGACAGGATTCCGCAAGTTCCCGGATCAAGACAATCCGGAAGAACCTCTCAAGTTCCGCGCGCCGGCGTCCGATGACATGAGATAGAAGAAACTCCAGGTTCGGCAGCAAGCGGCGGATCGGCATCGATCGGGAACGGCACCCCGCCAGCACGGTCATCACACCTGTGATCCAGGGCTCTCCCCCAGTCCCCACCGGGACGGAAAGCCCCTGGACGTTGTGCCGTTCCCGGTGCTCCGCCGCGACAGCAAGACCTCCAGGTGACCGGCGCATGCGAACGGCGAATCCGGGCGCGGCACAAACCCTGCCTCGCACCGGGGCGATCCTCGCGCGCCCGTCGGGATCGAGCCACCATGATCAGCGCGATTCTCCTGAAATGCGCGATACTCATCACCGTGATCCACGGGCTGAGGCAGCTCGGCCGCCGGTTCGGTCCGCGGGCGAGCGGGATGTTGCTCGGCCTGCCCAGCACCACGGCCGTGCTCCTGCTGCTTTGCGGCCATGAGAAGGGAACGGATGCCGCGAGCGAGATGGCGGACGCCGGTCTCCTGGGCCTGATCGCCGCCGCGGCGCTGCCGGTCGGATTCGCGTTGGCCCTGGAGCGCGGAGGGAACCTGCTCGCGGCCATCGCAACAGCCATTGGGGCCTACGGGCTCGTGGCTTCGGGCCTCGGATACCTTCATCGGGGCGAACAGGTCGACGGCCTGGTCCTCGCCGTCGCCTGGATTGCGGCGGCGACGCTGGTCGTCGCACGGCTTCGAGTTCCGGCTCATGGAAACAGGCGCCGGCGGAGGTCGCGGCGGGCGTCGGTTCTGATTCGAACTGTCCTTCCGACCACCTGTCTCGCCATGGCGGGCGTGCTGACGAGCGTCGCCAGTCCGGCGTGGTCGGGCCTGATCGGCACGTTTCCCAGCATCTCGACGGCCTTCCTGGCGGTGACCTACCTCGAGGACGGGCCGGTCGCGGCCATCCGGGTCGCTCGCGTGCTTCCTCCGACGAGCCTGAGCACGGCCGCATTCCTCGGGGCGTTCCGCTTCGCGGCCCCCCGGTTCGGCCTGGCCTGGGGGATGACCTTCGGCTACTGCGCTGCCTTCATCGTCCTGGGGATCATTGAATCCGCCCTGATCATGGTTCGCCATCGCACCGGCTGGCGATCCCGGCTCGCGGCGAGCGTCGCAACGAGGGAAGTCATCTGGGACTGGACGGCCCGCGTCCTGCGGCACCAACCCTGGTCGAGGCCGGGACCGTCGCCCCGGTCGTTGCAGCGGATTCGCACTCGCGAGCGGCGATTCGCCCCGCGGCTTGAGATTCTGCTCTGCTGACGGCGCCGCCACGCCGCCGGGAGTGCGGTGCCCATCCTTGCGATGAATGCGCCGGATCGACTACAACCGGGGATGTCGACCGTCCCGATTCGCGGGCGGGCGCAGGGATCGGACCAGATCGAGACCACGGAGAGTCCCCGATGATGACCGTTCCGTTGACCCAATTGGTCCTGATGGTCGTCCTGGCCCAGGCGCCCCAGGGAAGAGACCTGTTGAAATATGTCCCGGCGGACGTGGACGTCACCATTCGCACCCGAGGCCTCGAAGGTGCGAGCAAGGACCTGGTGGCCTCGATCCGGGCGATGGATCCAGAGTGGGGCGACATGGTCGAGGGTCTGGTGGCCGGCCCGATGTCGCAGATCCGCGACAACCACGGCGAGCACGCAGCCTCCGCGCCGTTCCTGACCTTCATCCGGATGAGCGAGGCCCAGGGCGGCGGGCCGCCTCCGTTCGCCGTCGTCTTACCGGCGAAGGATTACAGGCAGTTCCTCAAGGAGTTCTCGGGTGGCAAGGACCTCGAGCTCAAGCCGCAGGACGGAGGCTATGATGCCTTCGAGGGTCCAGTCGGCGACGCCAGTTGGTACGCAACGAAGGGCGAGGGGATCGTCGCGCTAGGCACCTCGAAGGGCCTGATCGCCGACATCGCCAGGAAGGGAAGCAAGCGCCTGGATTCGGTCCTGACCGGTGCCGTGGCGAAATCCTTCCTGGCCGGCGAGGTGGGGCTTTCCGCAAAAGCCGCTGCGCTGTCTTCAGGCGGCGAGGACCAGAGCGAGCATTCCCGGCATGGC
>JAKAUH010000503.1 GCA_021818605.1 Planctomycetota bacterium | reverse complement strand
CGGAGTGCCTGCTCGACGGCCTCCATGAGCCGGTCAGCCCGGAACGGCTTGTACAGGACCGTCTGCAAACCGGCCTGCCTGGCCTTGACGATCGAATGCGACGGGTCCCAGCCGAAGCCGGTCATGAGGATGATCGGCACGTTGGGCTGCACCTCGCGAAGCCGCGTGTAGGTCTCGAAGCCGTCAAGGTCAGGCAGGCGGATATCCACGAGTGCTGTGGAATAAGCTGCCTGACGCATCAGCGCGATGGCCTCGTGAGCGTCGCGAGCCGTCTCGACGCTCGCCCCCTGGTTGCCCAGCAGGTGGTGGGCCGACCGCCGAATCGACTCGTCCGCGTCCACGACGAGGATGCGGGATCCCGAGAGGCGCGGCGCCGGGGCGGGCGGGCCCTGCTTCGTCGGCGGCGCGATCGTCGAACCGGCCTTGTGGATCAGGCTGCGGATTTCCCGGGCGCGGTAGAGCAAATGCCGGAGCCGGGCGATGATGTCCTCGTCGTGGCCGGCGTAGCGATCGAGGACGGTGGTCGCGTCGGTGATGATATCGTCGAGCGGGATCGCCAGCTCGCGATTGATCGCCTCGACCGAGGCGCTCGCCGTGCTGACCTTCTCGGCCTCGAGCAGCTCGAGCGTGTTCAGCGCCGCGGCGATGTTCCGCCCGTAGATCTCGATGAATTGCCGGTCGCGGTCGTCGAAGGCGTCGGGCTGCGGGCTCTCGACGTTGAGCGTGCCGATCACAGTGCCGTGGTAGATCAGCGGGACGGTCAACGAGCTGCGCGAGCCGGCAGCGCCCTCGAGGTAGAGGGCGTCCCGGGTCGTGTCGGGACAGAGGTAGCTCATCCCGGTCGCCGCGACGTACCCGGTGACTCCGTTCCCTTCCTTGCGCGCGTACAGCTCGCGATTCGCGGCCAGCGGGGTCATGCCCTCGGTCAGGAGCGGGATCAACCGCTTGGTCGCGCGGTCGAGCAGGCGGATTTCGATGAAGTCAAGGCCCAGCAGGTCCTTCATGTGCCGCGCGATGTTGTACTTGAGCAGGTCGGTCCGCTCCTCGACCCCCATCTGAGCCAGCTCTTCGGGCGTGAGGTCCGCCAGTTCGTCGCCCGCCTTGTGGATCGCGTTGACCTTGAGCTGCTGCTGGGTCTCGTCGGTCGTCTCGCGGGTCAGCGCGATCAGGTGCGTCAGCGTGTTCGCGGCGTCGAAAACCGGCGTGACGGTCACCCGCAGATAGCGGTTGCCGCCGAGCTTCATGGCGGTGCTGGCCGGCTCGCGCTAGGCCACGGCCGTCGTGAATGGACAGAGGTCCGGACCGAGGATCTCCGCCTGTCCCAACGCCTGGTAGAACGGCGCGCCGACCCGGTGGATCGACGGATCGGTCAGCGAGTAGAACTCGGGGTTGGCCCAGATGATCCGCAGATCCGGGTCCACCACCGCGACGCCGTCGGAGATCGCGTCGAGGATCTCCTCGGCCTGGATCATCATCCCGACCCAGCGCACCGCCGAAAGCTGCGACGCGTCAACAAAGACGGCCGCGAACTTCTGGTCACGCAACAGCGACAGCGCCTTGGAGATCGTTCGCGCGACCACCACCTCGAATGATTCGGACAGGCGGTCGAGCGAGGTCTTCCCCTGGGTGCTTTCCCGGTCAATGACCAGGAGTCGAGGCTTTCCAGCCACGCCAGCCACCCCCACATCATCAGGATCAACGCCTTCGTCACGACCCCGACCGACCCGACACCGGCTTCCTTGCCAATTCAATCATGGTTCAATTCTATATCATACTCTCCAAAGGCGATTGCGGCAAGGGTGGCTTGGGAACTTGTCCGTACCGAATGCGCCGCGACCGCGGCTCGTGCCTGGGCGTCAAGCGAGCCTTCAACGACCCGGGAACCACGATGCTCGGATGGCTCAATGGAATGGAACGGCTCCGTGGCGCGGCCCGTCGCTTGACATCGCGTGGAGGCGGTCCGTAGCATCGCGGCTGAACAGTCGGCAGCCGGACCTGACCGCGAAAGCGAGCATTGAAAGGGATCTCTCGCCATGCGCCCGACCCAGCGATTGACGGCCCACCACGGCGGGCTCCTGGTGGTCGACCTCCAGGACAAGCTGCTTGACCTCATCCCCGATCGCGACGCGGTCGTCACCAGCACGGCGGCCCTGATCCGCGGCGCCCGGGCGCTGGAAATGCCCGTCTGGGGGACCGAGCAATACCCGCGCGGCCTGGGACCGACCACGTCCGCGATCGCCGAACTGATCCCGGAGCGCCCGGCCAAGACCAGCTTCCACTGCTGCACACTCCCCCAGCTCGTCGAGCAACTCTACGGACGAAATATCCGCCACGTCACGGTCGTCGGGATCGAGGCGCATGTCTGCATCGCTCAGACGGCGCTGGAATTGCTCGACCTCGGATTCCGGGTCCAGATCCCCGCCGATGCCGTGGCCTCGCGCCGCAAGATGGACTGGGAGTTCGGACTACGCCGCCTGGAACAGGCCGGCGCCGTCGTCTCGACCGCCGAATCCGCCCTGTTCGAATGGACCGAACGCTCCGACCGACCCGAGTTCAAGACCATCAGCGAGATCGTGAAATCCCTGAGCGGCCCGCCTCGCGGTGATTCCGATCGCCACAAAGCCTGAACGCGGCCGGTCCGCCCGCCACCGATCGTGCGTTCCTACCGCCCTCGACGTTCGCCATCCAACTTCAGGAGATCCCCGTGTCCCCCGTGCCCAAGCCACCGGTCCCGAGTCCACTCAATCCCTCGCCGCGGTTTTTGATGGGTCCGGGCCCCAGTGACGTGCATCCGCGCGTGCTGGCCGCGATGGGGATGCCGCTGCTCGGCCATCTCGATCCCGAGTTCGTCGCCCTGATGGACGAGACCCAGGACCTGCTGCGCTACGTCTTCCAGACCACCAGCCGGATGACGCTGGCCGTCTCCGGCACCGGCTCGGCCGGCATGGAGACCGTCATCGTCAACCTGATCGAGCCCGGCGATCGGATGCTGGTCTGCATCAACGGCGTCTTCGGCGCCCGGATGCAGGACGTCGCCGAACGCGCCGGCGCCGCGGTCGCCGTGATCGAGCGCCCCTATGGGCAGGTCTTCGATCCCGACGAGGTGAAGGCGGCGATCCAGCGCGTCGGGCCCAAGGTCGTCGGGATCGTTCATGCCGAGACCTCGACGGGCGCCTGGCAACCCATCGAGGAAATCGCCCGGATCGCTCATGAAGCCGGAGCGATGATCGCGCTGGACACCGTCACGGCGCTCGGCGGCATCCCGGTCGAGATCGATGCCTGGGAGATCGACGCCGTGTACTCGGGCACCCAGAAATGTCTGAGCTGTCCCCCCGGCCTGGCGCCAGTGTCATTCGGCACTCGAGCCGTTGAGGCGCTCAACCGTCGCAAGAAAAAGGTCCAGAGCTGGTATCTGGACCTGACGATGATACAAAAGTACTGGGGCAGCGATCGGGTCTATCACCACACCGCTCCCATCAGCATGAATTACGCGCTTCGCGAGGCCCTCGCGGTCGTGGTCGAGGAGGGCCTCGAGGCCCGCTTCGCGCGCCATGCGCTCAATGGCCGGGCGCTCCACGCCGGGCTGTCGGCGATGGGCCTGAGCCTCGTCACGGACCCGAAGCACCGCCTGCCGCAGTTGACCTGCGTCAAGATCCCCGACGGCGTCGACGACCTGACCGTCCGCCGCCGGCTGCTGAGGGACTGGGGCATCGAGGTCGGCGGCGGCCTCGGGCCGTTCAAGGGCCAGGCGTGGCGGATCGGCCTGATGGGCTACGGCTCGCGACAGAGCAACGTGACACTGCTGCTGGCCGCCCTCGAGACGTGTCTCCGCGACCTGGGCGTCTCGCTGCCCGCGGGAGAAGCCACCCACGCCGCCTCGGCTGTCTACGCCGAGGCCGCGAAGTAGCCCCGACGACGAACCCGGATCGCCGTCGCCAGAACGAACATCGCGAAAGCCCGTGAGCGGCGAAGGCCTCGCCACCCGAAAGCCTTCGGACAACTCACTTGCGAATCGTCGCGACCGCGGTTACATTACCATATGACGTTCGTCAGAGAGCCGGGACGGTTCCGCCGGTCCATGAACCGGATGGATCGCCCTCGCTTTTCGAGGCAATTCCGCGGAGAGATCCCCTTCTCTCCCGTGATTCAGGCCCACGAGAACCCCGTAGGAGTCGCCCGATGCGCGAGCTGGAGAAGCCGGTGGCCCGGGTCTTTCGGCGGCTGCGATGCCAGCGCTTCCTGGGCGCCCTGGTGTGGACGTGGGCGATCGCCCTGGCGATCGTGGCCATGGTGATCGTCGGCGAGAAGCTGATGAACCGGCCCCTGCCTGGTCCCGAGTGGGTGCCGTTCGCCGTGGCCGGGGGGGTGGGCCTCGTGCTCGCCGGGCTGATCGCGGCGTTCTCAGGCCCAAGCCGCATGGATGCCGCGGTGGCGATCGACCGGATGTTCCACCTCAACGAACGTCTCAGCTCGGCCCTGACGCTGCCCGACGACCTGCGGGAAACGCCCGCGGGCATGGCCCTGCTCGCCGACGCGATCCGCAAGGTCACCGACCTCGACGTCGCGGCCGAGTTCGGCCTGCGGGTGCCCCGCCGCGCCTGGGTCGTGCTGATCCCGGCCTGCGCGGCCGTGCTCCTGCTGTTCGCTCCGGCTCTGGTGCCGCCGAAGGCTCAGGCCAAAAATGCTGAGGCGACCGACACGAAGCCGCTCGCCAGGCAGGCCGAGATCCTGAGCAAGAAGATCGCAAGCAAGCGCCAGACCATCGACAAGGAGAAGTTCCCGGAGGCTGACAAACTTCTGGCCCAGATCCAGAAGAAGTCGGACGAGCTGGCCAAGGCCCCTCCCGCGGCCAAGGACAAGCTGATGGTCGAGCTGAACTCGCTGACCGACGCCCTCAAGGAGCGGCAGAAGCAACTCGGCTCGCCCGAGCAGATCAACCGGCAGCTCCAGCACCTGAAAGACATGGCCGGCCAGGGCCCCGCCGATGAGTTCGCCAGGGAACTGGCGCGCGGCGACTTCCAGAAGGCCGCGAAGGAACTTCAGAAGCTCCAGGAGAAGATGAAGTCGGGCAAGATGACCGAGGCTGAGAAAAAAGCGCTGAAGGAACAGATCTCCGAGATGGCCAAAAAACTCAACGACCTGGCCAACCTCGACCAGCGGAAGAAGCAACTGGAGGAAGCCCGCAAGAACGGCGGCCTCAGCCAGCAGCAGTTCGAGCGTGAGATGGCGAAGCTGAACGAGCAGGCCAAGGGACTCAAGCAGCTCCAGCAGCTCGCGAACAAGCTGGGCAAGGCCCAGCAGGCCATGGAACAGGGCGACATGAAGCAGGCCGCCGCCCAGCTCGGGATGTCCCAGGAGCAGCTTCAGCAGATGGCGAAGCAAGTCGAGGAGATGGAATCGCTCGACGCCGCCATGGCCGAGATCCAGGACGCCAAGAACGGCACCAGCGGCATGGAGGGCATGAACCAGCTCGGCGACGACCTGAACATGCTCGGCAGGAATCGGGGCAATCGCATGGGGAACGGGAACGGCATGGGCCGCGGCCGCGGTCAGGGCGATCGGCCCGAGGCACCCGACGATACGGCCACCTACCGGGCCAAGGTGCGCAACCAGTTCAACAAGGGAAAGGCCGTCATGGAGGGCCTGACGTCGCCCGGCAAGACCGTGAAAGGGAACGTCAAGATCGACATCCAGGCCGAGCTCGACGCGGCAACCGCCGGCTATGCCGACGCGCTCTCCAACCAGCGGATTCCCAGGAGCGTCGAGAAGCACATCCGGGCCTATTACGATCAGCTCAACAAGGGACGCTGATCTTGAAACGCTCCGGTCGAGTGGGATGGGCTCGTCCCGTCGCCGGCCACTGGAGCGGGCGCTCTAACTCAGGGCGGCCGCCATCGCGATCGCAAGGGCCAGGATCACGATCAGCACCACGATGATGATCAGCCCCGCGCTGGGCTCGGCCAGTTGGTCGCCAAGCTTCTCGCCGAGCCGCTCTAGCGATTTTTGGTCCGAGTCCTCGTTTCCCTCGCCCTTCGAGGTCTCGACGGCCTTGAGCTCGGCCATCACCCGGTTCATCGTGATCAGCTCGTTGCGGTATTTCTCGTGCACCTCGCGGCCGGACTCATCCCCCTGGTCTTCCAGTTCCTTGCGGTGCGCCGCCAGCGACCTCGATGACGGCGCCTTCGGCTCCTCCCGCTCGACCAACCGAGAGGCAGCTCGCGGTTGAGGTGCGGACGGACGCAGAGCCGACTCGATCAGCGACCAGTCGACCTTTTCCTCCTCGGTATGGAGAGATTGCGGGCCGGCGCCGGGGCGGCCGGTGCCGCCCTTGGTAGTCCCGCGGCGCCCTCGCACCGACGGCGGCATCACGGCCTCCAGCGAATCCGCAACCTCGGCCGCCGACTCGAAGCGATCCTCCGCGCGGAGCGCCAGCAGACGGTCGATGATCCTGGCAACCGGGGTCGGGACTTCCGGCCGGACATCGTTGATCGGTACGTGAGGCTGGCGGATCCGCTTGACCAGCCGATCCTCTCGCGTCAGCCCGGGGAAGGCGTAGTCCCCCGAGAGCAGCCGGTACATCGCGCAGCCGAGTCCGAAAAGATCCGTGCGAGCGTCGATCGGCTTGTTGCGAATCTGCTCGGGAGACATGTAGTCCGTCGTGCCGACAACGACGCCTTCATCGGTATCGAAAACCTTGTCCGCCTTGTCCGCCTGGCCCTCCGTATCGATGAGCTCACCGAGGCCCAGGTCGAGCAGCTTCACCACCCCGCTTTCGGCGAGGAACAGATTCGTCGGCTTCACGTCGCGATGAATGACTCCCTTCTCGTGAGCATGCTGGAGCCCCCGGCTCACCTGCCACATGTAGTCGAGCACGTCATTCAGTGGCAGCGGTCCACGACGGGCAAAGACCTGCTCCAGGTCCTCCCCCTGGATGTATTCCATCACGATGTACGGAGAGCCGTCCTGGATATCAGCGTCGATGGCTCGAACCACATTGGGATGGTCGAGCAGGGCAATCATCTTCATCTCGCGGAAGAACCGCGCGACCGAGTTCTTGGTCATCCGCGAATCCGGGCGGATGGCCTTCAGCGCGACGACCCGGTCCATCAGGCGGTGCCGGGCCTTGTACACCTGCCCTCGCGCGCCTCGTCCGATGTTGTCGATCAGGACGTACCGGCCGTAATTGATCCGCTTCTTCCCCTTCAGCAACCGCCGCGCCTGGAACTCGGTGATCAGACCGTCCTTGATCAGCCGCTTCGCCAGTGCGATCGAATCGCTCAGACCGCTCCCATCGCCAAACCGCTCGCGCACCTCACGCCACTGGACATCCGGAAGGACTCCGGCCCTTTCCATCGCCGACAGGAACTCCGGAGGAGAACGCCAGATGTGCCCCGCCTGCGCGTTGTCCGCCATGGCGCGACGACTCCATGATGTCTGCACGATCCCTGATTGGTGCAGTCACACTTGCACGCTGTTGATTCATCCGGATCGGATTGGTGCGAGTTTTCATTACAATCGACAATAAGCCTCGACCCACCAAATGACCAGAGCGATCGCGAACGTTTGGTGGAGCGATGAAAGGTTCGAGCGAGCCGGTGAACCGGCTTCGTCTCTGCCGGCGCGGCGCTACGACGAGGCCAGCCTCGGGTCAGCCTGGGACGCGCCGGAGCGGAGCGGAGCGGAGTGGGATGGGTCAGCGAATCGCGTAGCTTTGCGATGGACGGGGCTCAGACGTCGTAGTAGAGGGCAAACTCGTAGGGGTGGGGCCGGACGCGGATCTTCTCCACCTCGTGCGTCTGCTTGTACCAGATCCAGGTGTCGATGACGTCGGGAGTGAAGACGTCGCCGCGGAGAAGGAATTCATGATCGGAGCGAAGCGCTTCGAGCGAGGCCTCGAGCGAGCGTGGAGTCGCCGGGACGTCGTCGAGTTCCTCGGGCTGGAGGTCGTAGATGTCCTTGTCGAGCGGGTCGCCTGGCCGGACCTTGTTCTGGATCCCGTCGAGCATGGCCATCAGCACGGCCGAGAACAGCAGGTACGGGTTGGCGGCGGCGTCCGGACCGCGGTATTCGATCCGGCGGCTGGTAGGGCTGGGACTGCCGACCGGGACCCGAACGATCGCCGCACGGTTACGGCGGCTGTACGAAATCTTCGTCGGTGCCTCGAACCCACTGACCAGGCGTTTGTAGCTGTTGGTGGTTGGGTTGGCGAACGCGCAGAGCGCCGTGGCGTGGCGGATCAGGCCCCCGATCGCGTACAGGCCGAGGTCGCTCAGCCCCGCGTAGCCCTGGCCGGCAAAGAGAGGCTGGCTGTCCTTCCAGAGCATCAGGTGAGTGTGCATCCCCGAACCGTTGTCGCCGAAGAGCGGCTTGGGCATGAAGGTCGCCGTCTTCCGCGCGCGGCGGGAGACGTTCCGCACGATGTAACGGGCCAGCATCACGTGATCGGCGGCCGCAACCATCGCCGCCGGCATCAGGTCGATCTCACACTGGCCGCCCGTGGCGACCTCGTGGAAATGGGCGGCGGTCGCGATCCCGCACTCGTTCATCCGCTGGGCCATCTCCGAGCGAAGGTCGGCCAGGCTGTCCGTCGGCGGGCAGGGGAAGTAACCCAGCTCGGCACCCGCCTTGTAGCCCAGGTTGGGCGACTCGGCCCGGCCGCTGTTCCAGGCCCCCTCGGCGGAGTCGACGTGGTAGAACGCCTCGTGCCCTTTCTGATCGAACTGGACGTTGTCGAAGACGAAGAACTCGAGCTCCGGCGCGACGAGGCACTCGTCGGCCAGCCCGGTGTTCCGCATGTAGCTCGTGGCCTTGCGGGCGATGTTCCGCGGGTCGCGGGTGTAATCCTGATGCGTGATCGGATCCTGGATGTTGCAGATCATCGTCAGCGTGGACTGCGAGGCGAACGGATCGATCACCGCCGTCTCAGGCTGGGGCAGGACCAGCACGTCGGCCTCGTTGATTGCCCGCCAGCCCATCACGCTCGAGCCGTCGAATCCGATCCCCTCCTCGAACGTCTCTTCCGTCAGGGCGTCGGCCGGGATGGAGAAATGCTGCCAGACCCCGGGAAAGTCCATGAACCGCAGGTCCACCGTGGTCACCTCGCGTTGCCGGATCTGGGCCAAGACTTCTTTCGGGGTCACCGGGAGCGTCTCCTGCGTCACCTTGCGGGTCGGGTGGAGGGTTGTGAGAATCCGGTCGCGGAACCTCGTGACCCGGGTATCCCTGAGTCACGCGGGTTGAGCCAGCGGATTACGGGAGAATAGACTGGAGGCCATTATGCGGGTGACCGCGACGGGACGGAAGGTCACTGCTCGCCGTAACCCTTCCGCTGCTTCCGGTTGCGCGGGGGATCGCCATCGCTGTGAGTTCTGACCATGCCCAGGTTCGTACTGCTCGAGCATCGCTGGCAGGGAATCCACTGGGACCTGATGCTCGAGAGGGACACGAGCCTGCGCACCTGGGCCATTGACACGCCCATCGTCGTCGGCATCGACCTGCCGGCGCGCTCGCTGCCGGATCACCGGAGGCTCTACCTTGACTACGAGGGCGAGATCTCCGGCAGCCGGGGAAGCGTCCGCCGGCTGGACGAGGGAACTTACACCATCCTCGAGTGGCAAGCCGAACGCATCCGGGTGGTTCTCGACGGCACCCAACTGGTCGGCGAGGCCGAGCTATGCCAGGTCGGCGGAACGTCGGACGATGACCGTGGATGGATCTTTCGCCTGGGGAAGGTCATTTGAAGCACCCGGCGCGAGGGGAGAGTCGGCCGCATGAAGGCGCCTCGAGTCCGATCCGACCGGCCCGCCAGCCGGAGCTGCCCGGTGCGGATCTGAACCTCCTCGAGCCGAACGTCATCCCGCCGGAGCGACGGCGAGTACCGGAGCAGCACGACCGGATATCCCTCCCGACGCGACCATTCGACGTCGACCCCGCGCGACCGGGCGTACTCGACGATCCGGTCGAGAACCTGATCGGGCGGGACGGGCAGGATGCCGGCGCGGATCTTTTCCAGGGTCAGCTCGATGGTGTTCCCCTGCGGGACCCTGGGCCGGGCCACGACGGTAATCACCGACTGCACCCCGCCCTGACGGAGCTGGAAGGCCAGGATGATCCGGTCGAGCTCGAAGAGAACGCGAGGCTCGCGCACCTCGGGGGGAAGCTGGTCGGCGAAATGCGTGACCAGATCCTCCGCCAGCCAGGCATTGACTTCCTGGTCGGAGAACACCGCTTCCCAGGTGGGCTCGTGGCAGATGTCGTTGCGAAGCTGCGCGCTCCTCGCGACGAATTTTCGGGCCTTGCCCTCGCGATGCTCGCGCGACTGGAGCATCATCGCGCGGTAGTAGTATGGCTCGTAGGTCAATGACAGCCAGACGCCGACCGGAATCGCCGTCACCGTAACCAGGACGACGCCGGCCCAGAGCAGCCTCTTGGTCTTTATGCGCATGAGACATCCCTAACAGGGGAGGGAGGGACGCAGGCCAAGACCGAACGCAGCCCCCAGCGAGTGTGGGAGGGAGACCCCCGTCGCGGGGTTCGAGGGAGACGTGGCAGTGCCTCTATAATGGAGAATACGGCCGATGGTCGAATCGGTCAACCCGGACTCGAAAACCTGGAACCTCGCGAGCGCAACCGCAAGCGCAACCGAAGCCGACCCGGCCAGCAAACCGCATCAGCCACGCGACCAGTCGGACTCGACCTCGCGAGCCCCGCTCGACCAATCCAATCAATCTGGAGCCCAGTGAGATAGCGAATGACGTGCCGTTGGGGCCGGACAGGTGCTCGAGGCGTCTCCCGCTCGGCGGGACGTTGTTCGCGCGCTGCCGTTGCGCCTACATTAGAAGCTAGCAGTATCGGTCGGGCCGGGTGCTCCGGTACGGCCGATGCAGGATGCACCACGCATCACGTCAAGGGGTGAGGATCTCGGGCCATGCCTTCGCGATGGATGTCGCTTCTCATCCTGGTCTACTGGTCGATCGCGGCCTTCCTCCTGCTCAAGTGGGACGTGCTGCCCGAATTGACCATGGGTTACCCGCCTGACCTGCGCGGTATCGCCTTCGCGAGCGATTCCTCGCGGCCGGTGCGCTGGAGCATCCAGGTCCTCGACGATCCGCGATCGCCCGAAAACCGCCGCACCGTCGGCGAGGCGGTGACCAGTTCGAAACGCCAGGCGGACGGCTGGTTCGAGATGACCAGCCGAGTCGAGTTCGACGCCGGCGACCTGCTCAGGGGAACGCTCCTGGCGATCCGGGATAATTTGCATATCAAAATCAAGAGCCGATACAACGTCGACCCGTCTGGCAACCTGCAAAACTTCGAGCTTCATGTCTCGTCGGACCTCGGCGACGAGATGATCCACGTCACAGGCCGGCTGCGCGACGGCTGGATGAACATCGTCTCGCGCGGACCAATCCCGATCATGAATCAAAAGCAGACGATCAAATACC
>JAKAUH010000285.1:1249-11466 GCA_021818605.1 Planctomycetota bacterium | reverse complement strand
GCCGGATGCTCCACGACGAGCACGACGTCGAGGACGCGTTCCAGGCGACGTTCCTGGTCCTGGTGCGACGGGCCGGGTCGATCCGCGACCCCGGGCGGCTGGGCCCGTGGCTGCACGGCGTGGCGCGTCGGGTGTCGATGCGGGCTCGGACCGAGGCGTCGCGGCGGCGGGCGCGTCGGGATTCCCGTGGTTCGGCCGCGATCGCAGGGGTCCCCGAGATGCGACCCGCAGCCGCCCGGGCCGAGGAGAACGACGTACTCGAGGCGATCGACGAGGAGGTCGCCCGGCTGCCGGTGCACTACCGCGAGGCGGTGATCCTCTGCGACCTGGAAGGCCGTTCCTACGTCGACGCCGCGCGCCGGCTGGCTTGCCCGATCGGAACCCTCCAGAGCCGCCTGGCGCGAGGCCGGACCCGGCTCCGGACGCGACTGGCTCATCGCGGGCTGGCGCCGGCGCTGCTCGCCGCAACCCTGGCCGAGGGCGCCCGCGCCTCGGTCCCCGACGCCCTGGCCGTCGCCGCGGTTCGCGCGGCGGCGCTTGGCGCCGGAGCCGCCCCGGCCGCGGCCGCGGCGCTGGCCGCGCACGCTTCGACGGGCCTGATCGTGTCCGCCGGCCGGAGGATCGCCGGAATGCTCGTGCTCGCCACGGCCGTACTGGGCGCCGGAATTGCGGTGAGCGAACGACTCGACGTCGGGCCTCCGGGTCCCGAACCGGCGGCGTCCGCGCCGGCCGCCGTACCGGAACCGCCGCAACAACCGCAGCCGCAATCACCGACGCCGCGGGCCGATCGCACGCTCCAACTCCAGGTCGTTGACGGCGACGATCGGACGCCCCTGGCCGGGGCGTCGGTCTGGGTTCGCGTCACCCGCGCGGGGTCGCATACCGAACAGGGCGTCACCGACGACGAGGGCCGGTTCTCTGTGCGGATCTCGAGCAAGACGACGTACTTCCTCCATGTTGTCGTCGCGCAGCCCGGGTTCGTGCCGATCGAGCTGCGGTGGGACGGGTCGAAGGTCCCCGATGCTTACACACTGGCCCTGCCGCGCGGGACCGAGATCGGCGGCATCGTGCGCGACGAGCAAGGGCGGCCGATCGCCGGCGCGCGGGTCTTCCCCAGGATCGTCGGCCGCGGACCGGGCGGGCCGGCGTGGTACGCGCGAATGGGCGAGGAGATCGCCGGGGTGCTCACGGACGCCCAGGGCCGATGGCGGTCCGAGGCCCTGCCCGCGACGGCCGGGGGGGACGACCAGGTCGGGCTGGAGATCTCGCATCCCGACTTCTTCGCGGGCAAATGGACGCTGATGGCGGCTGAGGCCCGCAAGCGGTTGAGCGTCCAGACCCTCAAGGCCGGCGGGTCGATCTCCGGCATCGTGATCAGTCCGACCGGCCGGCCGATCGCGGGTGCAAGGGTCGCCATCGCCCCGGTGAATCACAGCAATTCCCTGGTCCGGCTGGAGACCGACGCGCAGGGCCGATTCCGTACGGGAGGTCTGGCCGCGCCTGACCAGCCCGAGGTGACGCTGACCGTCCAGGCCGACGGACTCGCCGCGGCCATGCGGCGGGTCACCGTGACGGGCCAAACGCCGCCGCTGGTCATCAATCCGGATCTTCGCAAGTCGCTCACGATGACGGCGGATGCCTCGTCGGTGGTCATCCGGATGGAACGTCGCAAACCGATGCGCGGGCGGGTGATCGACGCCCAGGGCCGGCCGGTGCCGGGCGCGGCGGTCGCATCGTCCAGCAACTCGAACGACGGGGCGTTCGGCTGGGAGGCCACGGCCGATGCCGAGGGCCGGTTCACCTGGTTCGACGCCCCGGCCTCCGGCACCGTTTACCTCGACGCCTACAAGGTGCCGTACCGCCAGGCGAGGGACCGCCAGTTCCCGCCTGGCTCCGAGGATGCCATGATCGTCCTGCACCGCCCGCAGCACCTGTACGGGAATGTCACCGACGCGTCGACCGGCCGGCCGATCGAGCGGTTCCGCCTGGTCATCGGCTGGGGCCCGAACCTTCCCGGCGGCCGGCCCGAGTGGCTGCACGACACCCCGAAGAACCGGAGCTTCACCGGCGGCCGGTACGACATCCCCGACGGCCCGTTCCCCGACCAGGGCTTCCGCCGCTCGATCCGGATCGAGGCCGACGGCTACCTGCCGGGCGAGTTCCTCGGGTTCCTCGACAGTGATGAGGATGTCGCGCACGACTTCCGGCTCGTCCGGGCGGAGCCGCTGACCGGGATCGTCCGCGGCCCCGACGGCCGCGTGGTCGTCGGCGCCGACGTCGCGCTGAGCAACGCCGACAACGACGCCCGGATCCAGAACGGCCGGCTGGTCGCCAACCGGCTCGTCGGCGAGGCGCTGCACACGAAGACCGACACGGAAGGGCGCTTCCGCTTCCAGCCGCAGGCGAAGCCCGTGGCGATCGTGGCCGCACACGACGCCGCCGGGTTCGCCGTGAAGTCGCCCGAGGAGGTCGCGCGGTCGACCGAGATCACGCTGAAGCCCTGGGGCCGGATCGAGGGCCTCCTGAAGATCGGCAAGAAGCCGGCGGCCGGGCAGAAGGCGGCCGCCTGGCAGGTCGACCAGACATTCCGCGGCCGGGTCGATTACGACGCCACCGCCGACGGCTCGGGCCGGTTCGTCTTCGAGCGCGTGACGCCCGGCCGGATGACCGTCTATCGCTGGGTCGACGACGCGGACCACCACGGCTGGACGGCGTCGCACCCGATCAACGTCGATGTCCGGCCCGGCGAGACGGTGAAGGTCCAGGTCGGTGGGACGGGACGGCCGGTCGTCGGCCGGCTCGCCCCGCTGGAGGGGGTCAAGCTGGCTGCCTTCTTCCTCATGCACGGCGGCCACCTGGCGACCGGCCGTGTCTGGCCGCCGACCCCGGACGACTATCCCGACTTCACCGAGGAGCAGAAGGCAGCCTGGTGGGACGCGTTCTTCAAAACGCCCGAGGGCCATGCTTACCAGGAGGAGATGGAGCGAGAATACGCGGTACTCGTCCGCCCGGATGGGACGTTCCGGATCGACGACGTGCCGGCCGGGCGTTACACGCTGACCCTGCCGTTCGAGGAGCGGACCGCCGGAGGTCGCGGCGACCGCCGGGCCCTCGCGCGTGTCGAGGTGGTCGTCCCCAAGATGCCCGGCGGTCGCAGCGACCAGCCGCTGGACCTCGGGGCCGTTCCGCTGGATGTCTTCGTGCACCGCGAGCTGAACGTCGGCGACCGCGTGCCGGCGGTCACATCAAAGGCGGCCGACGGCCGCCCACTCGACCTGGCCGCGCTGCGGGGCAAGTTCGTGCTGCTGGCGTTCTGGGCGACGTACCACGACCAGACGATGGTCTGCCTCACCCACCTGAAGGCGACGCACGCCGCCTTCGGCCGCGACCCGAGGCTCGTCATCATCGGCCTGAACGAGGACGTCGATCCCGACACCGCGTGGCGCTACGCCGCGCGCCACGGCCTGGCGTGGGAGCAGCGATATCTCGGCAGCGGCGACTATCCCAATCCGATCGCATCATCCTTCGGCGTGCGGTATCCGGCGGCCGTGTTCCTGATCGGCCCGGACGGGCGGATTCTGGCGAAGGACCTCAAGGGAGATGCGATCCCGCAAGCCGTTGCGAAGGCGCTCGCGGCGGCCCCGCAGGAGCCGAAGCCGGAAGGGCCAGGGGCAGCCGCGCCGGCAAAGGTCGACCGCTCGCTCGTGCTCGATGTGGTCGACGCGGCCAATCAGACACCACTGGCCGGCACGTCGGTCTGGGTCTGTGCTTACCGCGGCCGCGAGCGGATCACGCTGGGTACGACCGATGGCGCGGGACACCTCACGATCCCTGCCGGCGAGCGGTCGTCGGTGCTGTTCACGGTCGTCGTCGCGCATCCCGGGTTCGTGCCGGCCGAGCTGAGCTGGTGGGACGGCCAACCGGTTCCCGAGCGTCTCACGCTGGCCCTGGAGTGCGGCGACGAGATCGGCGGCGTCGTGCGCGACGAGGACGGCCGGCCGGTCACCGGGGCCCGTGTGCAACTGGTCGGGCGTGGAGCGCCCGTCGGCGGCCGGTCCGCCTATCCGCGGCCCGAGAGTGAGATCGCCGCCGCGGTGACCGATGGGCAGGGCCGATGGAGGTCGCAGTCCTTGCCCCATTCGGCGGGAGCCCGCGATCGGGTCGAGCTGCTGATCACGCATTCCGATCGCATCCCGATGACTCAGGCCGTCACCTCCGGCGACCTGCGAATCCTGAAGCCCGTCTCGGTGCTGAAGCCAGGGCGAAAGGTCACGGGCACGGTCACCAGCCCGACCGGCCGACCGGTTGACGGCGCGTCGGTCGTCGTGCTCTTCCGCAACGGTGGCGAGCGGTATCGATGGGTCCGGACCGATGCGAGTGGGCGGTTCGACACCGGCCGGTTCATCGACCCGAGCTGGGACGAGCTGACGACGCTGGTCCAGGCCGAGAGTTTTGCCGCGTCTCTCCGAACCCTGGCCAACACGCCCGAGATCCCCGAGCAGGTCATCCGGCTCTCGCCGCGCCGACCGTTGCGCGGCCGGGTGGTTGATGCGAGCGGCCGGCCGGTCGCCGGGGCGGTCGTCGTGCCGAACTGGGATACCTTCAAGGGCAAGCTTGGCTGGGAAGCCGTGACCGACGCCGACGGCCGGTTCGCCTGGATCGAGGCGCCGGCCTCGGGGATGATCCGGCTCGACGTGACGAGGGCATCGTTCCGAAAGATCCAGGACCGCCCGGTCGCCGCCGGGTCGGATGACGTTGTCTTGACCCTCCACCGACCTCGCCGGCTGCACGGCACGGTCGTCGAAGCCGACACCGGCCGGCCGATCCCGCGGTTCACGGTCGTCGCCGGCGAGGGCCCGCACCGGACCGGCTGGCGCGTCGAATGGAAGCGCGACCAGGCGCGGACGTTCGTCGACGGCCGCTTCGATATCCGCGGCGACGACTCGCCCGACCGCGGCGAGCCGCTTTCCAATCGGGTCGAGGCCGATGGCTACGAGCCTGCCGAGTGCCTCGGCCTGCCCGGCGACGCCGAGGATGTCGCGCGCGACGTTCGGCTGCGGAAGGAAACCCCCTCGGGCGAAGAAGGTCGCGCTGGCGGGGGTCGTGCGCCCACTGCCGTGAACATCTTCGGGGCCTCGAAAAGCCCTTGAAAACGAGTCTGTCGCACGGGAACCGGACCGGAGGATGGGCCGGGAGGATCGCGGCCCACGACGGCAAGACGGGATCGAGCCCGGATCGGAAGTCGGTCAGGGTCGGGTCGGATCGGGACCGCGCCAGGCTCAGGGACGCTGGTCCCAAACGTGGGCGTCGAGTTTTCCATGCTGGTGACGCCGGCGTGCAAGGGAGACGGACAGGTGATCTTGCACTCTCGCTTCGACCTGCGTCGCCAAGTGAGCCATGGTCCGCCGGCTTTCGAGCTCCTTGCAGTCGGCGGGCGGGGTAATCCGTTGTCTCGTTCCGTGACCCGAAGTGGCTCGCTGGAGCGGGCTCAGTCCGCGCCCAGAAAGCGGTCGCGGTCAGACGATCAACATGGCGTCGCCGTAGCTGAAGAAGCGGTAGCGCTCGCGGATCGCCTCCTCGTAGGCGGCGCGGATCAGACCCTCGCCGGCGAGCGCGGCGACGAGCACGAGCAAGCTGCTGCGCGGCAGGTGGAAGTTGGTGACGAGCGCATCGAGGCCGCGGAAGGCGTGGCCCGGGCGGATGAACAGCCGGGTCTCGCCGGTGAAGGGGCGAAGGCCGCCATCGAGCGCGGCGGTTTCGAGCGTCCGGGCCGAGGTGGTGCCGACGGCCACGATCCGGCCGCCCTGGCGGCGCCGATCGTTCAGCACGTCGACGGCCGACGCGGTCAGCTCGGCCCATTCGGCGTGCATGACGTGGTCCTCGATTCGCTCGGCGGTGATCGGGCGGAACGTGCCGGGCCCGACGTGCAGCGTGACGTCGACGAAGGCGACCCCGCGCGCGGCCAGGCGGCCGAGCAGCTCGTCGGTGAAGTGCAGCCCGGCCGTCGGGGCGGCGGCGGAGCCCGGCCGTCGGGCGTAGACAGTCTGATAGGACCCGCGATCGCCAGAGAACTCGCGGCCGCCGCGGATGTAAGGGGGCAGTGGAGTCTGGCCGTGGCGCTCCAGCAGCGCGAGCGCCGACTCGCCGGCGTTGACGGCGCGGGATCCTTCCGCCACGGGCCGGACGATCCAGCAACCCGTCTCGCCGCGCGATTCGAGCGACAGTACCAGGCCTTCGCCGACAATCACGCGCTCGCCGACTCTCGGCCGGCCGCGGGTCTGGGCGAGGATCTCCCACGAGCCCGAGCTGTCGGCGCACTCGCGGAGGAACAATCCCTCCCACCGACCGCCGGTCGACTCGCGCCGGCCGAGTAATCGCGCCGGCACGACCCGGGTGTCGTTGCGCACCAGGACGTCGCCCGAATCCAGAAGCTCGGGCAGATCCGCGAACGTCCGGTGCTCGATAGTCCCGGCCTCTCGGTCGACCACGATCAGCCGCGACCGATCCCGCGGTTCGACCGGGTGCTGGGCGATCAGGTCTTCGGGGAGGTCGAAGTCGAGGAACATGGTTTTTGAGCAGTGGTCAGTGGTCAGTGGTCAGTGGTCAGTGGGGACAAGCATGGCCGACACCCAGGAATAGTCAGGATTCCTGCTGGCGGAAGTCGCCGGCAATCGCGGCGGGTCTTACTGACCACTGACCACGGACCACGGACCACTGACCACTGACCACTGACCACTGACCACTGACCACTGACCACTGACCACTGACCACGGACCACTGACCACTGACCACTGACCACTGACCACTGACCACTGACCACGGACCACTGACCACGGACCACTGACCACGGACCACTGCGGCCGAGGGCCGCGCTGGGTTCCTTGCTTTTTGTGCTTCGCTCCTTGCCGATTCGATGGAACGGGCGGTCCCAGGGGCCGATGTTGCCTGAGTCACTCGTTGCGGCGGCCGGCGGCCCGGGACAAAGCCTGGGAACCCGGCCCGATATCACGGACAATCGGAAAGAGCCCCGGCCGAATGCGTACCGTTGTCCACCCCGTTTGAGAGACCCGGATGATTTCGACCCCGCTCCCCGTGATCGACGGCCCGCGGCGGCCGGCGATCGACCTGGCTGCATTGCTGCGCGCCCTGGCGCCATCAGCACGCATGATGTCCGCGGCGACCGGTTGCATCGGGCGCTTTACTCCACAGATGCGAGCGTCTACCAGATCGTGCCGCTGCTCGTGGCGTTCCCGGCGAGCGCGGCGGACGTCTCCGCGACGGTGAAGGTCGGCGCGCGATTCGGTGTGCCGATCACGGCGCGCGGCGGCGGGACCTCGCAGGCCGGTCAATCCATCGGGCCCGGCATGATCCTGGATTTCTCGCGCCACATGGACCGCGTGATCGAGATCAACGCCGAGGAGCGCTGGGCCCGCGTTCAGCCGGGCTGCGTGCTCGACGACCTCAACCGGGCGCTCCGGCCCCATGGATTGCTGTTCGCTCCGGATATCTCCACATCCAGCCGCGCCACCATCGGCGGCATGATCGCCAACAACTCGTCCGGCGCGCGCTCGGTGTATTACGGCAAAACCATCGACCACGTCCTCGAGGTGGATGCCGTGCTCTCCGATGGAAGCCTCGTCCACCTCGGTCCGCTCGATGACCGCGAGCTGGCGGCTCGGTGCGCGCAACCCGACCGCGAGGGCGCATGCTACCGCGCCACGCGACGCCTGGCCGAAACCCACGCCGACGAGATCGACCGCCGCTTCCCGAAGATCCTCCGGCGCGTCGGAGGATATAACCTCGATGAATTCCTGCCCGGGCGCGCCGGCGCGATGGCTCGATCCAGGCCCGACCCGCGCTTCAACCTGGCGCGGATGCTCGTCGGCTCGGAGGGAACCCTCGGCCTGGTGGTCGAGGCGAAGCTACAACTGGTCGAGCGGCCCCGCGCGCGGGCCACGCTGGTCATCGAGTTCGCCGGATTGCTCGACGCGCTTGCCGCCACGCCGATGATCCTGCGCCACAATCCCGCGGCCGTCGAGGTCATCGATAAGTACGTGCTCGATAGCACCCGGCTCAACCCCGAGGCCACCCGGCTGCGCGACTTCCTCCGCGGCGACCCCGCGGCCATCCTGATGATCGAGCTATATGGCCAAAACGCCGCCGAGCTACCGCCGCGGCTCGATGCGCTGATCGCCGATCTGAAAGGGTCGAACCACGGCGAGCACCACGTGCCATTAATCAACGCCGAGGCCCAGGCGCGCGCGTGGAAGCTCCGCACGATGGCGCTGGGACTGTCGATGGCCGAGAAAGGGGATGCCAAGGCGATCTCATTCGTCGAGGACACCGCCGTCGCGCCCGAGCACCTGCGCGACTACATCGCCGAGTTCCTCGAGATCCTGGCGCGGCACGGCACGACGGCCGGGGTTTATGCGCATGCCTCGGTCGGCTGCCTGCACGTCCGGCCGGTGATCAACCTGAAGACCGAGGGCGGCGTGCGAGAATTCGAGGAGATCGCCGATGAGGTCGCGGCGCTGGTGCTGAGGTACGGCGGCGCGCTCTCGGGCGAGCACGGCGACGGCCTGGTGCGCGGGCCGTTTCAGGAGCGGATGTATGGTCCGGTGGTGTACTCGGCGTTTCGCGAGGTCAAGCGCGCGTTCGACCCGGCCGGCCTGCTCAACCCCGGGAAGGTCGTGGATTCCCCGCCGCTGTCAAATAACCTGCGCTACGGCCCGAGCTACCCGCGAACGCCTGAGATCCCAACGACGTTCGACTTCTCAGCCGACGGCGGGCTCCTGCCGGCCGCCGAGCTGTGCGCGGGCGTCGGCGCCTGCCGCCAGCGCGGTGAGGGGACGATGTGCCCGTCGTTTCGCGCCACCCGCGAGGAAAAGGACAGCACCCGCGGCCGGGCCAACTTGCTCCGCCTGGCGATCACCGGGCAGCTCGGCCTGGACGGTTTCACCGACAAAAGCGCCCGCGAGGTCCTCGACCTGTGCCTCGAGTGCAAGGCCTGCAAGGGAGAATGCCCGACGAACGTTGACATGGCGCGGCTCAAGGCGGAGTTCCTGCACCATCATCACCGCGAGCACGGCGCTTCCTGGCGCCACCTGCTTTTCGGCCATGTCGCCGAGCTCGCCCGGGTTGGGGTTACGCTGGCGCCGGTCTCATCATGGCTGGCGCGCAGCGGTCCCGCTCGCTGGATCCATGAGAAATTGCTCGGCATCGACGCTCGCCGCCTGCCGCCTGCCTTCGCGCGGCGGTCGCTGACGGAGCGGATGCGCCGGCGAGGCATGCGCACCGGCGCCGGTTCCCATCCGGCCATCCTGCTGATCCCTGATACCTTCACCAACCACTTCGAGCCCGAGGTCGGCGAGGCGGCATTCGACCTGCTCCAGCTCGATGGGCAATCGGCCGCGCTCGGACCGCCCGGCTGGCGGTGCTGCGGCCGTCCGCTCATCTCGAACGGCCTGCTCGACGAGGCGTCGGCCCTGGCGCGGCAGAACGTCGACGCATTATTCGAATGGGCGCGCCGGGGCGTCCGGATCACGGCATGCGAGCCGAGCTGTCTCTTGACGATCCGCGACGACTATCCGGCGCTGGTGCGAGGCGCCCAGCGAACCCGCGCCAGCACAGTGGCCGCGGCCTGCCAGACGATCGAGGAGGTGCTGGCTCCGACGATCGCGGGCAAGATTCCCGCGACGCGCTCCCCCCTGCCCCGGCGGATCCTGGCTCATACGCACTGCCACCAGCGATCGCTGGTCGGCTCGGGCGCCCTGGTCGCAACTCTGAGGGCGATCCCAGGCGCCGAGGTGATCGACCTCGACGCGGGATGCTGCGGCATGGCCGGCTCGTTCGGTTACGAGGCCGAGCACTACGAGGTCTCGCGACTGGTCGGCGAAACGGCGCTGTTGCCCGCGGTGCGCCAGGCCGGGCCCGATGATGTCCTGGTCGCGCCCGGGTTCTCCTGCCGGTTGCAGGTCCGCCACTTCACCGGCCGCGAGGCGGTCCACCCGGTCCGCTTGCTGCGGAGCTGCCTGCCCTGAGCCGGGCGGACCGCTCCGGCCGTAGCTCACACCACAGGCCCGTTGGCCGCGGCTGTTTCATCGCTCTGCGAGCTGATCGCCTGCTGCCGCAGCGCGGCGGCGCCGAGCAAGCCGCCCAGTCCCACCTTCTGGCCGTCCATCACCAGCACCACCATCTCCGCGAGCAGCGCGTGGAGC
>JAKAUH010000285.1:0-1239 GCA_021818605.1 Planctomycetota bacterium | reverse complement strand
GCTGGGCACGAGCATCAGTGCGCCCTTTTCCTTGATCCCCTCATAAAGGATGTTCATCGCCCGCAGGTGAAGGGCCGTCGGATTGTGCTGGTACGACTCGGAGGCCTGGGCGAACAGGTGCGCGATCTCGACCTCCGCCTGACCGAGGATGATCCGCGCCTCCTTCTCGCGGGCGGCCTGCGCCTCGCGCGACATGGCGTCCTGAAGCGACTCGGGGATGATCACGTCGCGCATCTCCACCGATTGCACCGTGACGCCCCAGGGGGTCGAGCGCTCGTCGATCAGCTTCTGAAGCTGGGCCTCGATCTGCTCGCGGCCGCGCAACAGCACGGTCAGCGGTGTCCGGCCGATGATGTCGCGGAGCGCTGTTTGCGCCGCCCAGCTCACGGCCAGTTTGTAATCCTGGACCTCGAGCGCCGCCTTCTCGGGGTCATACACCATCCAGAACAGCACAGCGTCAACATTGACTGGCACCGTGTCGGAGGTGAGCGTCTGCTCGGCGGCGAAGCTCGTCGTGACGACCCGCTGGTCGATCCAGCTCGACACCCGATCGATCCCCGGGATGATCCAGAACAGCCCCGGCCCGCGCAGGCCCGTGTAGCTGCCCAGCCGCAGCACGACCGCGCGCTCCCACTGCTGCGCGACCTGCGGCGACGCCGCCGCGATCAGGCCCAGCACCACCCCGATGATCGCCCCGAATGGCTGCTTCCAGACGATCGCCACCGCGACCCCCGGAATGACGCACGCCAGCAGCAGCAGGAACGAGATGACGTTGAACTGCGGCGGGTCCATCGGCGCTCGACGACTCTTCATCCCCTCGTTGACATTCGTGATGCTAGCCATCGGACTGCTCCCGTTTCCTGTCGATCCATCGCACCTTCAGAAACCCAATCGCCTCGTCGGCCGAGAACCCCAGCGCGGCGGACTCGTCCAGGAACTGGTCGGCCAGCCGCGCCAGTCGGCGCTCGCGTTTGTGATCGTGATCGCCGTCCACCGAGGGCCGGGCTCCTCGCGACTCCCGCACGAACGTCCCCACCCCGCGCCTCGTCTCGAGCACCCCGGCCCGCTCCAGCTCCGAGTAGACCTTCGCCACCGTGTTCGCGTTGACCTTCAGCTCCACCGCGAGCTGTCGCACCGTCGGCAGCCGGTCGCCCACGCGCAGCCGCCCCGTCGCGATCGCCAACCGGATCGCCCGATCGAGCTGAACATACAGCGGCGTCTTGTCGCTCTGGTCAATCG
>JAKAUH010000020.1 GCA_021818605.1 Planctomycetota bacterium | reverse complement strand
CCCGCGCTGTTCGTGGCATCGTGGAACCGTATCCTGAACCTCCCCAGCTTGTCAATAGCGGACCTGTCCCGCTTTCCAATCCGTATCCTGAACCTCCCCAGCTTGTCAATAGCGGACCTGTCCCGCTTTCTGTCCCCAGCTTGTCAATAGCGGACCTGTCCCGCTTTCTGTCCCTGTCCCGCTTTCTGTCCGCTTTCTGTCCCTGTCCGCTTTCTGTCCCTGTCCCGCTTTCTGTCCCCGGCCGATCCACCCAACGCACCGGCTGCTGAGCCGCCTTCCACGGAAAGTCAGCCCGATCCGCCGGAATTCGCCGACCCCGCTCTGTCTGTCCATTCGTCCATCCATCCGATGGCGACATCCGCCCGGTCCCGTCCCGTCCCGAGGCGAACCGACCGGCGGTCCAGTCCCGGGACTGGTCGAGGTCCGGCCCCCGACCGTCGGCCCGAGCGACAGCGAAGGACCCCGCCAGGTCAGGACGCCCAGCCCCACGCGCCGGATCGTCCACGCGGCTTCCGTCGGTCACGAACCTCCCAGCCATTACAACCGAACCCCAAAAATCGGAAATTCCCAAAAAGTTGAGAATAAAAACCGCGCAACCAGCGTCTATAAAGGAGGTCCTGTCGGTCGATCTTTGGCAATTCGATCGTCGGTAAAAAAAACATCCCGCCCGGGATGGCGGTGCATCCGCAGTGGCGCGGGCGCAAGGCGGACCGCGCGAAGGCGCGGCGAGCCTCGCGACTTGCCCCGTGGAGCAGGACTCGGGCAGGCGAAATCCTGTCGCCTGTTCCATTGTTGCCTTGTTGCTTGCGTCAGGGGTAATGTGAGTGCATCATCACGCTGGGCGGGTGTTCGAGGGCTCGAACCACCCGGAAATCGCGCGAACGAACCCAATCTTCATATTTTCTTCATACGGGTTCGATGGATTTTCGGCGCCGAGGGGTGCTGTGGGGGTGGAAAAGAGCAAAACGAAGCCAATATTGCCAGGCTGGCACCCGCGTTGGCGTTCGTTTTTGAGGCGAGCGGGCCGCGATCGGGTTGCGCGCCGAGGGCATTTCGATCGCTGGCCGACAGGCTGGCTCATTGGGGAAGCCGGGTTGGCCGGCGGGCTGGACCCACGCGACCCAGCGGCGCCGGGTCCCTTTTGGGGAAGGCGGGTCCGACCGTCGATTCCTCCGACCGGGTCCGATCCGGTCCACGACGGTGCGCGACGATGCGGTTCGTTCGGGGTTCGGCGCGACCGGCCGCCGGGCCGAGCCGGCGTTTTCATGGCTCTGGTCAGGCTCGGCGGGGGCGGTCGGTGGATTCATTCGCGTTGCCGGCGAGCCATCCGAGCGATCTTTGCTTTCGATGGTCGACCACGGCCGCGGTCGGTCGGTCCCGCTCCGGCACGGTACGGAGGTGTCGTCGGTGGTTCGGGCGGTTTACTGGGCGGCGGATTGCGAGCCCATTGGGCTGCCGCGGATGCCGAGGCCGGAGGGCAAGGGCCTGGCGGCCACGCTGAAGCCTCGCGCGATCAGGTCGGCGCGGATGTGACGGTACAGGCTGAAGCTGTCGGGGTAGACCCACAGAGTGACGGTCGACCGCCTTGGGTTGAACCGGTTGATTGTGCGCGAGAAGTCGGAGAGCGGGTTCCGCGCCGAGTCATACGTCTCGCCCCGATGTTCGGACTCGGGGATCAGCTCCCAACCCTGGAGTTCGTAGTGCCGGGACATCCGGCGCTCGATCATCCGCTCGATCTCGTTGGGGACCACCGGGACCAGCTCGTAGGCCAGCGAGAACGCGCCGACCGGCCCGACCTTGTTGCTGATGCCGCCCGCCCGATCGGACAACTGCACGCGCATCCGGGCATCCGACCGGGTGAGCTGCAGCAGCTTGTCCAGGTCGATGAAGGTGATTCGCTCGCGGCGGAGCTCGAAGTGGTATTCGCTGTCGGACACCGGGCGCGCGACGGGACTTCGGGACAGGATCGAGACCATTTTGGGCCGGGGCGCCGCGCGGAGGGTGGCGACGTCCTTCGCCAGGTTGTCGCGCTCGCCGCGGACGAATCCGCCTCGCGAGGCGACCTGGGCGATCCGGGTCGAGGGGTCGCGGAGCTGGAAGGCCAGGTTGCGGGCGCGCAGGGCGTCGAGCGCGGCCTGATCGGCGGCGTGGGTCATCCGCTTCGCCGCGTTGGCCGCGCGGGCGTCGGCGCGGGCCCGGTCGCCGGCAGCGGCGTCGAGCGCCTTCTCGGCGGCGGCGACCTTCGCCCGGTCGGGTGCCTGCGGTGGCGCCGGTGTGGGAGGCTTATCAGGTTCCGGGGCGGGGTCAGGGGTCGCCTCGGCCACGGGCGACGATGACGGCGATGGCGTGGGCTGCGCGGCGGTCGCCTCGAACGGCGGCGGCTGTGGTGCTCCCTTCCTCGATCGGAACTGGATCGACACGGTCAGCGCGACGATGGCGACGGCGACGCTGGCCAGCTCGAGCCAGGCCTTCCGGCGCATCCGGGCTGCGGAGGGCGTTTGTTGGCCGGCGTTCGCGGCGGCCCGGTCTTCGTCGTTGGCCGTTCGTGACGTCATTACCGCGTCACCTCCTGATCGTTCGGCAAGAGCGTGGTTTGCGGCCCGGCGACCTGCATCGACATCGGCCAGTTGAGGTTCGAGAAGATGAGCTGCTGCTGTGCCGTCCAGAACGTCGTCCCGCCGCCGGACTCGACGAGGAACTTGATCTGCGGCCTGGGCCGGATCAGGGGATCCACCTGGGCCCGCTTGCGGACGATTGCGAGCAGCTCGCGCTTGAGCATGTCCTCGTTCTTGGTCCCACCGGCCGCGCGGGACTGGAGCGACTGGCGAGTGATCCGGTATCCGCCGGGGTGCAGCAAGATGTCATCCCGCCGGCAAACCGCGACGATCTCGAACGGGACGTCGATCTGCCCCGGCTTGCGCTGGTAGTCGATCGGCGGCTGTGCCAGCGGTTTGAGCGAGTCCGGCTCCGATTCCGGATCGGGGCTCATGGAGAAGCTCGGCAGGCTTAGACCCGGGCTGGCGTTGCTCGAGTCCTGCGGCGGCGGGGGCGAGACGTTGCCCCACGAGCCGCCGGCCGACGCGGAGGAGGAGGCACTGGACGACGACGACGATGACGCTGACGTGCTGGTCGAACCGCTGGCGTTCGTCGAGGAGCTATTGCTCGACCCGCTTGCCAGCCCGCTCAGGGCATTCGCCAGCTCGGGGGGGAGCGACGACGCGAGCGATCCGGACCCGGGCGGCGTGGCGCCATTGATCGGCGGAGGTGGATTGCCCTGCGCGGCCGACCAGCGTCCTTGCGGAGGTGGATTGCCCTGCGCGGCCGACCAGTTCCCCTGCGGCAGGTTGTTCGCGGACGGCGGCGTGGGCGCTGGCGTTCCCCAGTTGGCCCCGGCCGTTCCTTGCATGGCCGATGAAGGGGAACTGCCCGCGCGATTTGAGGACGAGGCTCCCCCCGTCCCGCTTGCCGCGCCCGTTGCGCCGGAGCCAGAACCGGAGTTGCCCGATCCTCCGCCCGCGAGGTCGCCCGACGCGTCGGGAGGCAACTCGGCCGGATCGGCCGTCCCTTGCTGTGGTTGTGGTCCGGCACCGGCCGCGACGAGTGGCGGCGGCTGGTTCATTCCCGCGGATGCCGGAGGGGATGTCCCGCCCGTCATCGGACCGCGGCCGGCGGTCGCTGGCGCGCTGGGCCCGGCGCCTGCGCCTGCGCCTGCAGGCTGCGGCATGCCGCTCGGCGGACCGCCCGCGTACGAGGCAAAGCCGGGATCGGGTGCTGGGGCGTTCGACCCAGCGGTTGCCGGGGCCTCGGACCGGCCGCCGAGCGCTGGGGCGTTCGACCCAGCGATCGGCGGGGCGCTGGAGCCAGCGATCGGCGGGGCGTCCGGGCCTGCAGATGGCGGGGCGTTGGCGGGTCCGCCGGAGGGGTCAGGTCCGAAGGTCGCCGTGGGCCGCGGGCGATTCGCGGCCGCCGTGTTGGTGGGTTGCGCCGCGCCGTCCTGGGCCGGTTCGAGGTCCGGCAGCGGGTCGCCGCCAGCCGCTCCCGTGCCCCTGGCGTTGCTCCTGTCGCTCGCGGAGCCGGTCCCGGTCCCGGTCCCGGTCGCGCTGCCGCCGAAGGCCGACCCGATGCCACGGCTCGCGGTGTTGCCCGTGGAGCCAGTGCCGCGGCGAATGCCGACGCCAAATCGACCCGGCGAGAGGTCGACCGGCCCGCTCTGGCCGCGCAGGGGCTGGCCGGAGCCGGGGCCCTGGGAGTCGCTGCCGGTACTGGTGCCGGATGCCGGGCCCGGGCGTGCGGCCGAGCCGGTGCCAGAACCGACGTCTCGCGGTGAAGCGGTGTTGCCGGCTCCGTGCGTGGCGGCCGGGGGAGATCCCGAGCGCAGGTCACCCGCGGCCGCGGCGCCGGCCGGTTGTCCCGAGCCGAATGCCGAGCCCAGGTCGCCCGAGGCTGCGGCGCCGCCAGGTCGTGCTCTCGAGGCGTTCGATCCGTAGGGGGTCAGGCTGGCGACCGCCCCGAAATTGCCGCTGTCCTGGCTGTCGCCGCTGCCCTGGCCGCGCGAGTTACCGCGAGGCGACGCGCTACCTGAGGCGTTCGCAGTACCTCCATGCGATGGCCAGACGAAGTCGTCGGGCGAGCTCTCGCTCCCGTTCGACGCACCGGGACGGCCCAACGCGGCGCGTTTTCCTCGCTCCAGGGCTGCGTTCACATCGATCTCGGGCGGCCTGGTGCCATCGGGGCTGGGAGCCTCCCGCGAAAGCGGCGGCGGAGCGCCGCCGCTGGTCAGGTCGGGCCAGCGTCCGGCGGAGTTGCCTGGCTTCTCGTTGGCGCCGTTGCGGGCGAGGTCGGGCCAGCGTCCGGCGGAGTTGCCTGGCTTCTCGTTGGCGCCGGTCGGCGGCCAGTTCGCTGGCGCGGGCGTCTGCGCCGCGTTCGGGTCGTTCGCCGCGGTGCGATCAGCCGGTGGCCAGCCCGGCGATCTGTCGGCGGCGTCCTGGGTTTGCTCCTGGTCCTGCGTCGCGGCAATCCTGCGTCGCGACTCCTCGAGCGCCGCCAGCTCGGGCGAGTCCAGCGGGACCGTACCGTCCCAGGTTGTCAGATCGTCGAGGTTGGGGATGTTGACAGCCAGCTCCTGCTCGATCAGCTCGTAGCCGAATGCGATGCCGAGCGGCTCGAGCCGCTCGCGCAGGCGGTAATAGGGGCGAATCCCGTCGGGGCGGACCAGGAACACGAGGTATGGGACGGCCGGGGCGCCGTCGGGCGTCCTGGATCGCTGGATGTGCAGCATCTCGCTGGCGATCGCGAGGACGATCGGGCTGTGTCGTGGGTGGATCAGCGGCGAGAGCTCCAGAGCCGTGAAGGTCCGCCCGCTCGGCTGGAGCTTCACTGTATCGCCCGTGCACTCCAGCACGATCGGCCGCCGCCAGGTGCCGTTCGGCCCCTTGTAGGGGAGGATCGCATAACCCGTCTTCTGGCTGGCCTTCGCCGTCGCCGCCTTGAGCAGATCGCGCTCGCGCTCCAGCACGTCGCGCTCGGCGTCGAGGGCGGCGACCTCCGTCTCGGCCTTCTCGGCGCGCCGGTCCAGCACCGCGATCTGCTGGCGGACGAGCATCTCGCGGCGCTTCCATCGTTGCGATTCGGCCTCGGAACGGCGGATGGCTGCCTCATGGGCCTCGGCGCGGCGATCGGCGTCCTTCGCGGCCTCGACCTCCCGGGCGATCGCCCGATCGATCCGCGCCAGGATGGCCGCCGTCGGGTCCTCCGCCGGCTTCGCGGGAGGCGGCGGCGGAGCCGGAACCGGCGATCTGGGCGGGGCCGGGACCGGACGAGGTGCCGCCACGACGACCGGCCGGGGCGGTTTCACGTCCGGCGCCGCCACCTTCGGGCGCGTGCGATCCGCCTCGATCGCTCGGACGCGACGATGGACCGCCATCACGAGGTTCAGGGTGCCGGCCACGCTGGCCACGATCAGGACCAGGAGCAGACGCTCCGTCCAGACCGCCCCCTTGAGGTGCCTCATGGGTCCGGGTCCCCTCATCCTCGGGTCGAGCTGATTTCGCCGCCCGTGCCGGCTTCCTGGTCCGGCATCGTCGAACTGAGACCTGATAATCGGCAAACCGGGGCGACATCCTATAACAAGACCGCCGTTCCGGCGACGCCGATCCGGCGCGCATCTCCTCATAAGGATCGGTCCGCTTCGCGCTGGACTTCAAAAAATCCGTGGGAGCCGGTGCAAGTTGAGAAATGTCAACTCATGCATAAGCCCACTCACGCGTTCCGATCGGTCCCGGAGGCGAGACTTTGCCGGGCCGCGGTGGAAGGCTCGGACGAAGTCCTGTTCTCGGCCGTGATGCTGGCGCTCGCCGCCCGATCGATCCGCCGGCCAGCGGCCAGCATCCGCGACGGCTTCGAATGCCGCGTGCGACTCGCCGATGGACGGCTCGAAGAGACGACCCTGTCCTACGAAGAGGCCAGCGAGATCGCTGACCTCGGACAGGCCGAGCCCAACCGCGAGCAGCTCCGGCCGATCGCCCAGGCCCTCGCCGGCGCCGGCCTGAGAGGCAAGGGCACCGACGCGACCAGAACCGCCGTCAACCACCACGGCCGCCAAACAATCGGCCCTGGGCAAGCTCACGGCCAACTGGCGAATATTGACTGATCGAAGAGCGCGGCTCTGGTCAGATGAAGTTCTCACTCCAGGACGTCCGCTGAATCGCGAACGTCCCGCGCCCGCACGGAGCCGCCCCCATGAAGGTCGAATCGCTCACACTGAAGAACTTCAAGCGTTTTGATGCACTGACGATCGAGTTCAAGAACGCGGTCCTGGGCGAAATCGCCGATCGGTTCCTGATCCTCGGGGACAACGGGAGCGGGAAGACCACCGTGCTCCAGGCGATCGCCCTGGGTTTCTCGATGGCCTCGGGACGGATCACCACGATCGCTGACGTCGACTGGATCGGCTGGATGCCCGAGCGCTACTCGCGTCGGGAGGCTTCCCAGATCGAGATGGTCGTTCATTTTACGGACGACGAGATCGAGGCGACGCTCCAGGCGGCGTGGCTCTCACAGAAGGTGAAGGGCGCCGGTTCGCCGGGCATACCGGCCGAACCGGTCCGCTCGAACATGGTGAGGGTCGGTCTGGACGGCGAGCGGCTCTGGACCGACGATCGGGACGACCCGCATCCCCAGCTCACCCTCTTCCGGCGCCGGTCGTACGCCGCATCGATCATTGGCGAGGATCCTTCGTCGCGTGGCCTCTTCGAGCGGCTTCCCGGCGTCTTCTGGTTCGACCAGTTCCGCAACCTCGCCACGGCGCCCGGATCCCGTGAAGTCGAATCCAACGGCGGCTTCGAGGCGGAGCCCGCCGAGGCTGTCACCTATGCGGCCGGTGTCTCGCGATTGCGGCATTATCTCAATCGCTGGCAGTTCCAGCGTCTTCAAGCGGGTCCAAATCGCGGGCAGGTTGATTACCTGCTCGAACTGGAGGATCACTACAAGCGCATCTTCCTGGGACGTTCCTTCGCCGATCCCGAACCCATGTTCCGGGGCGGAGTCCCTTCGCCCGTCGACTCCTATTTCATGCTCAGCGACGGGCATGGGACCTACGACCTCGAGGAGATGTCGTCCGGGGAACAGTCGGTGTTCCCGATGCTGTACGAATTCGTCCGGCAGCGGATCCGCAACTCGATCGTCCTGATCGACGAGATCGATTTGAACCTCGATCCGGCGGTGCCGCAGGGTCTCCTCGCCAATCTCTCGCACATCGGCCCGCAGTTCCGGTTCATCTTCACGACCCATTCCCGTGTCATCAGCGGGGTCGTGAGCCCTCACGAGATCTGTCGCCTCCCGGGGGGCCGGCCATGCCTGTGACGTGACGATCCTGCTCTGCGAGGGCGTCGGCGACAGCCCGGACGAGAGGGTTCTCAACAAGCTCCTGAGTGCTTACTGCCAGGTCGAGCCGATCGGGTCGAAGCATGCGATGGAGACGCTCGTCCGCGCTCGCCGCCAGGTCAGCCCGCGCGACACGGTCATGGGCCTGAAGGACGGGGATTTCGATCGGGACTGGCGGGCACCGTCGGACCATCCCCGGCCGTGGACCAGGACCGCGGGAGGCAAGGAGGAGCGTATCGGATGGAGCTGGGCCCGGAAGGAAATCGAGACCTACCTGATCGATCCCGAGGGCGTCGCGCGAGCGCCGGGCACGAAGGCCTCGCCGCGCGATCGTTACCAGGAGATCCTCGAACGCGCCGCGGGCGCGATCTCGGACTATATCGGCCCGGATCGCGCTCAGCCTCCACCGCCCGACGGTCCGGGCACTTGTGATTCGGTGGGGACGGCGCCAGGGAGGTGATCGCTACCACTTTCCCGACGATCTCTCGAGGGCGAGCTGCCGCAAGCAGATCCGGAGCATAGTGCACCGACAGTCGCGGGGAATCCTACCCGACCCGAAGCGAGTGCTCGCCGACTTCCACTCGCTCATCCCGCTCCACGAGGTGGCCGGTCCCCGGAGGCTCCATTTTCTCCACACGTACGCCGGCGAGGATCTCCTGGTCCAGATGAACGACGATTTGAAAAAGCTCGGCCTCGGCGACCTTACAGTTTCCGCGAGCGAATCCTCGTGGGGATCCGCAACGCGCCAGATGATATCACGGACTGGCTGCCGGAGCGGGCGGCCCTTCGAACCGAAATCCAGAACGACACGCCCTGAAGACACGCCCCGGGAGCCTGCACCATGTCAGCGACTGCTCTCCGCCCGTGGACAGAACTGGTCCCGCTGCACCCCGATGTCGAGGAGGGCCGGCTCATCGAGGCGGTCGGCCCCAAAGTAGGTCGGGCTTTCACCCTGAAGCCGGCCGCCCCGGAACCGGCCGATCCGGGCACCAGCCGCCGCCGGGGCGTTCCGCCCGGCCGCAGGCGGCCCCAGGGCCCAATCGGCGGCCGCCGCCCGCAACGGCCGGCACGACCGAAAGAACGGACCGGCCCCCGCATCCGGTCCCCGACAACTGCCCCGCGACCCGGACCCGTCCGGGAGGTCCGGCCGGCGAAAAAAACCAGAAACCTGGGCTGACCCCCGAAGCCTGGGCTGACCCCCGAAGCCCGTGGGCCGCGTTCCTTCCGGCCCATCCTCCGGCCCGGTTTCCGTGCGACAGACTCAAAGAAAACCCGGATTTCACGCAGAGACGCAGAGAAAACCGGGGGAATCGAAGAGACTGTCGCCAGTATACCGGCATCCTGGCCCGTCGCCTCGAGATCCACGGCCGCTTGCACCCGGGATTCGGAGTCGACTTCTCCAGCGTCCCTGAGCCTGACGCGGGCCCGACCCGACCCGACCGGGTCAGGCTCTCAGCGTGACTCCGGCCCGATCCGATCCGATCCAACTCCGGCCCGACCCGACCGGGTCAGGCTGAGAGCCTGACCGACTTCCGATCCGGGCTCGATGCCGTCCGGCCGTCGTGGGCCGCGTTCCTTCCGGCCCATCCTCCGGCCCGGTTTCCGTGCGACAGACTCGAAAGGACAGTCCTTTTCGGCAGTGATATGCCTGTCCTTTCTTTGCCTCTCGCAGTGATATGCCTGTCCTTTCTTTGCCTCTTTCTTTGCCTTTTTGTCTTTTCTTTGCCTTTCCCAAGCGGTCCTGGAGATCATGCTTGGCGAACGGCGACTCCGGCCCTCCGGAATGGTATCGCCGCCTTTGGGGCGAGGATCGATCGCCTGGAAATCCCGAGTCTTCCTCAGATCTCGGGGGCCCGGAGTGTTGAAGTTTGGACTCGCCGGGCGGAACGAAGCCCCGACATCGATTCGAGGCGATCGCCTTCGGTCAAGGGCGACTTCGCATCGCGCCGGCCTCGCCGCCCACCCGCACTAGTTCGTAATCGTGCGCCCCCGGGCTGCGCAACCGGGCGATCCGCGTCTCCTGCTCGGCGACCAGCGGGTCGAACTGGGGGATCTCGACGGCGTTGCGGCCCTGCTCGTGCTTGCGGAAGCCGAAGAGATAGGTGATGTTTTGCGGCCGCCAGCGGTGGAAGAATAGCCGGTTCTTGCGATTGATCGTCGCGCGCAGCCGCTCGAGCTGCTCGAAGTCCGGACCACCCGAGATCCGCACGCCGCGGGCCCACTCCTCGGCCGGCCGGGCATCCACGGGCAGGCGTCGGCCGTCGGCCCGCAGCTCGTAACGGCCCTCGGGCAGACCCGCGACGGCCAGCACAAGCCCCGGGTCGATCCATCGGACGCCCGACTCGTCGCCCGGCGCGCCGAGCGCCTCGCGCGTCAGCCGGAATCCCAGCCGACCGACCGCCGGCGCGACCCCGGCGATCCTTGCCCCGCTCACCGGCCCGACCGTCACGTCCAGCTTCATCTCGACCCGGGGGATTCCGCGCCCGGCCTGGGCCGGCGCCCACGGCTCCAGCCCCCGCGCGATCACTCCGGCAAGAAAGCCATAGCCGGTCTCGTTCAGGACAACGCCGTCGTCGCTGATCGGCGGCTCCGCGCGAGCCGCGTCGCGGCGCCGCGACGGTTCGAAGAGGTCGATGAACCAGGCGCCCCGCGCCCGCGCCACCTCGGCGATTGCACCCGCGTACCGGGCCAGCGATGCATTATGCGTCGACGGATCCGGCCACGGCGGTCCGAGCTTGGCGTGGGCGATCGGCGAGAGCAAAACGACCCGCGCCTTCGTGGAGGAAACCGCGTCGAGGAACCGGTTCAGACCCGAGACGAACCGGGGCAGTCCGGCCGCGCCGTCGAACGACTCGGCCATGCCATAGCCGACGATCAGCACCGTCGGCTTCGCCGCCAGGACCTGCTGGATCAACTGGCGGTAGCCCGCCTCCGGTGGGTCGAAGCCCGCCCGCGACAGCCCCGCGACCGTGTCGCCGCTCCAGCCCAGGTTGCGGAACGTCAGGTTCGTCCCGGGATGGCTCAGCGTCAGCAGTGTCTCGAGGTAGCCATAGCGCTGGTCGCGCTCGATCAGGGTGTCGCCCACCAGGACGATCCGATCGCCGTCGTTCAGCGCGAACCGGGCCGGCTCGCCGCCCGGTGAACCGGTGGTTCCCGCGAGGCTCAACAGCCCCGCTAGCAGGATGATTCGTCTCAAGTGCAGGCGCCCCAGTTACGTCGGCCGGCGAGGTTCCCAGGCCCGTTCGCGCTTGGAAGAGGGCCGGTCCAGTCCAGTCCAGTCCAGTCCAGTCCGGTTGTGATCGGCCCGCGGAGCTTCCCTCGTCCGAAAGGCCCCGCGCCGGCTGAAGCCGGTCCGCTCTCCATCCTTCTTTTCCCGGCCCGTTGATTCTAGGCCAGCCGCGAGCCCACGGTCGAGGGGTCGCTGCCCCGGGAATCGTCCCATCTCTGTTCTCCGCCGGCCGATTTTCTCGCCCTCGCCGCGAGGTCGGGCCGGAACGACGCCTCCTGTCGCCTTATTGTGAAGTCTTTAGTAGTTGGGCTCTAGAGATCCGTCGGGACGAGCGAGGAGCGGAGTCCGGGCAGTGGCGGCGAGCAATTTGTGGCGCAAACCATTGATTGCAAGGTATTTGTGGCGTCCGCCTGCTGAGAT
>JAKAUH010000963.1 GCA_021818605.1 Planctomycetota bacterium | reverse complement strand
CGCGGATCGGGTCGTTCGCGTTCGTCGTGGAGTTGGACGTGCAAAAGGCGCTGCGAGGCCGGTTTCCCCGGCGATCGGTCCGGATCCTGGTGCATTCCCCGAGCGCTGACCTGGGCGTGAGCCGGGGCGGCGAGTACGGGGTGCTGCACCGTCATCGCGATCGATCGGGAGGGCGCTACTGGTTCCTGCCGGATTCCGATAAAGAGGGTCGATGACGGGACCGACATTTAGTGCCCGAACCGGCGGGTGCGCCGGCCGCCGACGAAGCTCTCGAAGACGAGGTTGCCGATCTCGTCGGTCGAGCAGTACGCGGCCACGCCGCGGGAGACGCGGGCCATCTCCTCGACGAAGTTGACCAGGCCGAGATAGAAATAATCCTCGATGAGCGCGAAGCTCGAGACGCGGATGCCGGCGTTGGCGCAGTTGCGGACCTCGGCCAGAGTGTGGGTGGCCGTCTTCTCGGCGGGCGGGTAGATCAGCACGACCTCGCGGCCCTCGATGTGGGCCGTGGGCTCGCCGTCGGTGATGACGATGATCTGCTTGTTCGCGGCCGGCTGGCGCGACAGGACGTTCCGCGCCAGCCGGAGTCCGGCGTGGATGTTGGTGAAGTGCTGAGGGACGCGGTGGGCGGGATGATCGAGGTCGAAGCGCAGGTGGATCCGGCTGTCGAACATGCTGACCGGCTTGGGCGCCGAGTTGATGAGCTGGCGTTCGTTCATCAGGTTGGCGAAGGTGTAGAAGCCGATCATCTGCAGCGAGTCCTGCGGGTAGCGGGCTCGCACCATCCCCTGCAAGGCGAGCGCGACCTTCTTGGTCGTGTAGTACTTCCCGTAGCGGTTCATCGAGCCGCTCATGTCGATCAGGACGACCGTGGCGCATCGGGTCTGGTATTCGGTCTCGTGGACGACGTAATCCTCCGACGAGAGCCGGATCGGCACGCCGCCGCCCTGTCGAATGTAGGCGTTCTTGATGGTCTCGTGCAGGTTGAGATTCGCCAACGAGTCGCCGTAAACATACGGCCGGGTGTCCTCGACCGGCACGGTGCCCTCGCCCTTCTCGGCCGTGTCGTGGCGGCCGAGCGAGTCGCGGCGAAACGACTGGAACAGGTCGTCGAGTGATTTGTCCTGGATGCGGCGGATCCCCTTTGGCGTGACCCGCCACTGGCCCTCGGTGTCCTTCTCGATCAGGCCCTCTTTCTGGATCAGGTCGACGACCTCGGGCATCTCGTCCTCGAGGTCGTCCATGTTGCGGAGGACCCGCTCGCCGTACTGCATCAGGTACTCGGAGAGCTGGTCGAAGACCGTGTCGACCGACTGCGGAAGGAACTGCTGCGAGCCGTCCCACCGGGTGTATTCAAAGAGCGGCATGAGCGTCGGGGTCCTCTCGCCTGGGATGGCTTTGACTAGCGCCGGTAGGTAGCGCCGCCCGCCTTGGCGGCCTTGTTCAGCTTGTTGTTGACGTGCAACCCCTCGAGCAGGAACTCCGCTGCGCTGGCCACGGCGGCATCGCGGCCGTCTCGCTCCTTCAGATCGGGAAGGAGCTTCGCCGTCAGCTCCTCGGCGCGCTTCTTCAGGGCGGGTATCCTGGCGATCCGCTCGAGCACCGTGCGGGTCGAGAGTGAATCACCCACCTCGACGCTGTTGCCCGACTCGAAGTGCTCGACGATCGGCCGCAGTTCGCGAGCATCGACGTGCACGAGAAAGATGTTCTTGATCGCCTCATCGAGGATCCGATGGATCAGTTTGTCCTCATGGCCATCATCCTCCGACATTGTCAGCTCGAGTTTGCCGCGCGAGCTGGCGGCGGCCGACGCCAGGTCCGAGACCCGAGGGACGATCCAGGACTCGCGATGGACGATCGCTCGCCGCTCGGCGTTGGAGACGACGTTTTCCAGGTTCGCGATCGACATCCGGACCGAAACACCCGACTGCTGGTTCACGTGCGGCGAGGTCCGCGCCAGTCGCGACACCTCCTCGACGATCTCCTTGACATAGAGAGGGACGGCCAGGGTCGTGCCATTCTGCTCGCGTGCCAGCCAGGCGTTCTGCTCGCTGATGGCGATGCCAATCTCGCGGGTCAGCGGATAATGCGTGCGGACAACTGAGCCGATTCGGTCCTTGAGCGGCGTGACAATCCGCCCACGATTTGTGTAGTCCTCGGGGTTGGCCGAGAACACCATGCAGAGGTCCAGGTTCAGCCGGATCGGATACCCGCGAATCTGGACGTCGCGCTCCTCCAGCACGTTGAACAGCCCGACCTGGATCTTGGGCGCCAGGTCGGGCAGCTCGTTGATGCAGAAGATTCCGCGATTCGTGCGCGGGATCAGGCCGAAGTGCATGGTCATCTCGCTCGAGAGGTAGCGCCCCTCGGCGTGCTTGATCATGTCGACCTCGCCGATCAGGTCCGCGATGGTGACGTCGGGTGTGGCGAGTTTCTCATGGTATCGGCGTTCGGGTCCGACCCACTCGATCGGGGTGTCGTCGCCCCGCTGGGCGACGAGGTCGCGTGCCTGGCGGGAGATTGGGTGGAACGGCTCGTCGTTGATCTCGGACCCGGCGACGATGGGGATCGCGTCGTCGAGCAGGTGCACGAGCTGGCGGAGCATCCGCGTCTTGGCCTGGCCGCGGAGGCCGAGGAACAGCATATCGTGCCTGGAGAGGATCGCGTTCTGGATCTGGGGGACCACGGTTTCCTCGTAGCCGAGGATGTCCGGGAACAGCGGCTCGCCCGACTCGAGCCTGGCGATCAGGTTCCTCCTCATCTCATCCTTGACCGACTCGATTCGATATCCGCTCGCCCTCAATTCGCCCAGGGTCCTGGGCCGGTCCGTCATCATCGCTTGATTGCCTCTCCAGGTGGGTCGAACCGCGCGCAGCTCGGCGGGAAAAGCTCTTCTTATGCTAGGCAGCCGGCGCGATGAAGTCAACGCGGGGGACCAGGGCAGCTCGGTCTTAATCCGTATGGGACAAGGGGATGAGTCGGAGACCATGCGACCGTACCGGGATCGTCCCGGCACCCGAGCGGCGAGTTGAGACTTTTCAGGAGTGGCCGCCGGCTCGCTACGTTGCGTAAGCCATGATGGCTGCTGGGGGATAACTGTTCAGGAAGAGCCCCGTCCTCCTGGTTCAAAGTGTCAAGTTCGTACACCATGCCGACCCGAATGGACGCCTTTGGGAAGATTCGATCAACGGCAGCACCAGCGCCTTGCAAGGGTCTTCCGTACAAAGAGTTGCGCTGATCTCAAAAAAATCCCTTGCCTACTTAAAAAAGTGCTGGGGGGGTATAAATGACGATTAAACCTTTCAAAATCAGTGCCTGGTGGGACCGGATCGATTTGCAAGGCGCCGGGGACTCCGCCATGACAGCCGCAACAAGTTCTTCATCATGCCGGGCGAACTCGCCGAGCACTCTGAACCGCCGGGCATTCACCCTGATCGAACTGCTAGAGCTACGAGAAGCAGTTCGGGGTATGTCACCTTCGTCAATCCGTCCTATGAAAAGGGAGTCTATGCGTTCGCCCGGATCGCCGACGAGCTCGGGCGACGCCGGCCAGAGATCCCTTTGCTCGTGGTCGAAGGACGAGGCACGGAGCGGACTTTGGTCGATTGCGGGCTCGACTTGAGGGTGCACGGGAACGTTCATCTGATGAGCCACACTCGCGACCCGCGCCACTTCTGGGGCATGACCCATATCCATGTCTTGCCATCCCTGTGGTGGGAGAACCAACCTCTCGTCGCGATCGAGGCGATGATCAACGGGATCCCGGTTATTGGCTCGGACCGGGGTGGAATTCCCGAGACGTTGGGCGATGCGGGGATCGTTCTCGGACTGCCGTCCCGGCTGACGCCATTTACGCGAGAACTGCCGACGGCGCGGGAGGTCGAACCGTGGGTCAAGGCCATCATCGGTCTCTGGGACGATCCCACATGGCACGCCGAGCAGAGCCGCCGCGCCGTCGCCGAGTCTCGTCGCTGGGCGCCCGAGATCCTGGAGCCTCAGTGCATTCAGTTCTTCGAGAGCCTGCGGCCTTCCGATGCGCGGCCGAAGTGACCTCGCTACGTCAGCTCCAACGAGTCTGTCCGCGGGTGACGTGGGGTCGGGGCTTTCTCCGCGACCCAACTTGAATGGTCGAGCAATAGCGGGCAAGGGCCAAACTCCTGGGCAAAGCGGCCCCCGGGCGTCCAGATTGGCGGGCGAGGGGCTGCGACCGGCAGGCGGAGCGCACCTCTCGCCACGGCCGGTCCGGTCGGTTACCCTTTGACGTGTCGTTCCCGCATCCTCCCCGCGAGCCGCGGCCGTTCGGCTCGTCCGCTTGCGCTGCCACCGACGTCCCGAAACTACCAACCATCAAAATACCCGATTGACATGCCGAGGGGCCCAATGATGCGGTCGCTGCACTTGTGCGCGTTGTTGCTCTGGATTGTCGAGGGGATGCCCGCACTCGCGGTCGCTGCCGGCGCGGGCGTTGATGTGCCCAGGCTGCCTGAGAAGCGCATCCCCTGGAACGACTCACGCGTGGTCGGGTCGCCCGACCCACTGCCGCCGTACAGGACGGTGCGCGCCTTCCCTCGTCTCTCGATGAAGCAGCCTCTGGCACTGGCCCCCGAGCCGGGCACCGATCGGCTGTTGATCCTGCAGCATCTCGGCTTCTGGTCCGGGCCGACCAAGCTGCTCGCCGTGCGCGACGATCCCGAGGCGGACACCCTTGACTCGCTGCTCGACATCGACGGCCTGGCCTGCGGGTTCGCCTTTCACCCGGATTACGTCCATAACGGATACCTGTTCATCGGCCTGAACGGTCCGACGCGCGGGCGTAAATCGACCGGGGTCGAGCGCTACACGGTCGACCGCAAGACCGGCCGGATCGATCCGGCGTCGAAGCTTCCGATCATCTCGTGGCCCTCCAACGGCCACAACGGCGGCGACCTGGCGTTCGGCAATGATGGGACGCTCTACGTCTCGGCCGGCGACGGGTCGTCTGGTTCCGACGCCTATCAGACGGGGCAGAGTCTTGACGATCTGCGCGGGGCGGTCCTGAGGATCGACGTCGACCATCCCGACGCCGGCCGTGGGTACTCGGTGCCGCGGGACAACCCGTTCGTCGGCCGGCCCGGCGCGCGGCCCGAGCTGTGGGCGTACGGTCTGCGGAATCCCTGGCGGCTGAGCTTCGATTCTGCGTCGGGCCAGCTCTGGGCCGGGAACAACGGGCAGGACCTGTGGGAGCAGGTCTACCTGATCAAGAAGGGGGGTAACTACGGCTGGAGCCTGTTCGAAGGAAGCCACATCTTCCTCGAGAATCGCCCGGCTGGCCCCGACCCGATTCTGCTGCCAACCGCCGAGCATCATCACAGCGAGGCGCGGTCGCTCACCGGCGGTCGGGTCTATCGCGGCAAGCGTCTGCCCGAGCTGGCCGGTGTGTACGTTTACGGCGACTGGTCCACCGGACGCGTGTGGGGGATCCGCCACGACGGCCAGAAGGTAACCTGGCACCATGAGCTGGTCGACACGCCGTTCAACATCACGGGCTTCGGCACGGACCACGCGGGCGAGCTGTATGTGATCGACCACGCGGGCGGGTTCTATCGCCTCGAGCCGACCTCGGAGGCCGACCGGCCGAAGCAGCCGTTTCCGACGCGGTTGAGCCAGACCGGGCTGTTCGCTTCGGTCGCCACGCATTCGCCCCATCCGGCCGCGATCGGCTTCGGTGTCGTCGCGCCGCAGTGGGCCGACGGAGCCTCGATGGAACGGTTCGCTGCGCTCCCTGGTCTCGATCGGATCGAGCAGCACCCGCAGCCGAATGCCGGCGGCGCGTGGACGCTGCCGAACGGCTCGGTGCTGGTGCAGACGCTCTCGATCGATCGCCTCGACGACGCCGGCCGCGCGGCCCGGCGGCGGATCGAGACGCGGTTGCTCGTGCGTCAGCAGGGGGAATGGACCGGATACTCCTATCGCTGGAACCCCGAGCAGACGGACGCCGCGCTCGTGCCGGCCAGGGGCGGTTCAGAGGAGCTCGAGGTGCCCGATCCCGGTGCGCCCGACGGCCGTCGCGAGCAGTCGTGGCGCTTCCCCGCGCGGACCGAGTGCCTGGTGTGCCACTCGCGCGCCGCCGGGTTCGTCCTCGGGTTCTCGCCGCTCCAGCTCGATCGCGAATGCCGGCAGGGGAAGGGAACTGTGAATCAGCTTCAGGCGCTCGAGGGGCTCGGCCTTTTCCAGGGCAAGCTGACCAGGCCGACGGTCAGTCGTCCCCGGCTGGTCGACCCGTATGATGCCCATAATCCGCTCGAGGCGAGGGTGCGGTCGTATCTGCACGTGAATTGCTCGGTCTGCCACGTCCAGGAGGGCGGTGGAAACTCGCTGATGCAGCTGGACGTCGCCACGCCGACGCGGCGGATGAACGTGGTCGACGCAAAGCCGGTCCACGACCCGCTGGGTCTGCCCGACGCCCGCCTGGTCGCGCCCGGTTCGCCCGAGCGATCGGTACTGTTCAATCGGATCTCGCGCCGGGATACGCGCAAGATGCCGCCTCTTGGCTCGAACGAGGTCGACCGGGATGCAATCCGGTTCATCGGCGAGTGGATTCGCAGTCTGCCGCCGAGCGGGGGTGGATCGCGTCCCTGATCCGCAGAGATCGTCGGTCAGACCCGGGTGTCCTTCAGCATCGGGGTCTCAACGACGCGCGGGCAGGCAGGCAGCGAGTTGAGGAACGTCCGGCCGTAGGGCTTTGTCAGAACGCGCGGGTCGAGGATCACGACGATGCCGCGATCCGACCGCGTGCGGATCAGGCGGCCAAAGCCCTGCTTGAGCTTGATGACCGCCTCGGGCACCTGGTACTCGACGAACGGATTGCCGCCGCGGCGGCGGATCGCCTCCAGCCGCGCCTCGAGCAGCGGGTGGCTGGGCACGGCGAACGGCAGCCGCGTGATGATGACGTTCGAAAGGGCCTCGCCCGGTACGTCCACGCCCTGCCAGAAGCTGTCGACGCCGAAGATGACGCTGTCGACGTCGGCCTTGAAGGCGTCGACCATCTTGGAGCGCGGCATGCCGTCGGACTGGGAGAAAAGCGCGATGTTCCGCCGCGCCAGCCAGGGTGTTAGCGCACGCGTGGCCGCCTCGAGCAGCTTGTACGAGGTGAACAGCACGAACGCCTTGCCGTGGGTCAGCTCCAGGTAATGCGCCACGGCGCGGATCGTCTCCTGCTCGAACAGCGCGGGCTGGTCGGATGGGTCGGGCATGTTGCCGGCGATGTGGATCTTCGCCTGGTTGGCGTAGTCGAACGGGCTGCCGAGCGCCAGGGTCTCGGCTCCGGTGAGTCCGATGCGCGTCTGGAAGAAGTCGAATCGCGGCGGCGAGCCGACGCAGAGCGTCGCCGAGGTGAGGATGCAGGTCTCGCGCTCGGTCCACAGCAGGTTGCGCAGGCTTGGCCCGACGTCCAGCGGCGCGGCGGCGAGCCGGACGCGCAGGCGGGACTTTTGCTCGACCTCGAGCCAGTACACGGCGTCGTCGACGGCCTGGCGGATCCAGCTCGAGACCTGGTCGGCGAGGCCGCGGCAGCGTCCCTCGGCGGCGATCAGCTCGACGCGGTCCTCGGGCTTCTCGACCTGCTTCGCGCCGCGCTCGATCGCGCCGGCCAGGCGCCTCAGCTCCTCGCAGAACGTCTCGCTCCAGCCGAGCGGCTCGCGCAACCGTCCGTTGAAGCCGCCACCTCGCGACTGGAACCACGCCGCCGCGTGGTTGAAGAAATCCTCGGCCGCCGCGCGGGTGCGGGTGGCCTGCTCGATCGCCTCGCCCATCTGGTCGCGATGGCCGGTCAGCACGCCGCGCCTGCTGCGAGCGTTGTACAGTCGCGCCAGCGCGTAATCGACGCCGATGTTCGAGAGCTGGAGCCCCATGTGCTCGGCCGCAACGGCCTCGAATGTGTGGGCCTCGTCAAGGATCGCGACCTGGTATTCGGGCAACAGGCCGAAGCCGTCGGCCCGCATCGCCAGATCGGTGACAAAGAGCGCGTGGTTGACCACCAGCACGTTGGCCGCCCGCATCCGCCGCCGCGCCTTGAAGTAGAAGCACTCCGAATGCCTCGGACACTCGCGCCCCAGGCAATTGCCGTCCTCGCTCTGGACGGCCTCCCACACGCTCGGCATCGGGCGGAAATCCAGGTCCGACCGGCTGCCGTCATTCGTGCGATTCGACCACATTCGCAGCGTGACGAGCTGGTCGATCTCCTCGGGCTTCTGGAACAGCAGGTCCTGCCGCTTGATCGCCACGTCCAGCCGGCGCAGGCTGATGTAATTCGACCGCCCCTTGACCAGTACGGCCGAGAATTCCTGTGGCATCACCGATCGGAGGAACGGGATGTCCTTGCGGAGTAATTGCTCCTGGAGCGCGATCGTGTGCGTCGAGACGACGACCTTCATCTTGGGGTTGGCCGTCGCCTGGATTGCCGGCACGAGGTAAGCGAAGCTCTTGCCGACGCCCGTCCCGGCCTCGACGATCAGGTGGCCGGGCCGCTCGATGGCCCGCGCGACTGCGTCTGCCATCGCGAGCTGCTCGTCGCGGTGCTCGTAGGTCGGCAGCCGCCGCGCGATCGCTCCATTTGGACCGAGGATGGAGACGGGGTCGAGCTGTGCCATTCCCATCCATCCCCTGCGCGCTGCGCAACCGGACGCGGCCGGGTCCGGCCGCGCCGCTGTCCGTGATCCATTGCCCCGCCGGCGCCCTGGACGAGAGCCTGGGATCGCCCTATTCTACCACGGAATCGCGATCTCAACGGCCGATCACGCCCTGCGTGGGGCTCGAAGCGGTCGCGTAGAGTTTGCGGGGGATCCGCCCCGCGCCGTGGGCGAGCCGGCCGGCCTCGATCGCCAGTCGCATGGCGTGGGCCATCCGGAGCGGGTCCTTCGCCCCGGCGATCCCGGTATTCAGCAGCACGCCGTCGCAGCCCAGCTCCATCGCGATTGCGACGTCGCTCGCCGTGCCGACGCCCGCGTCGACGATCACCGGATATTCGCGATCGCCGTCCTTGAGGTCCTCGAGGATGATCCGGATGTTATTGGGATTGAGCACGCCCTGCCCGCTGCCGATCGGGCTGCCGGCGGGCATCACGCTCGCCGCGCCGGCCTCCTTGAGCCGGCGGGCCATGACCGGGTCGTCGCTGGTGTAGCAGAGGACCTGAAAACCCTCCTTCACCAGCACGCGGGTCGATTCGAGAGTTGCCACGGGGTCGGGCAGCAGCGTCCGCGGGTCGGCCAGGACCTCGAGTTTCACCCAGTCGGCGCCTCGGTTGTCCAGGCCCTCGAGCAGCTCGCGGCCCAGCCGGGCGGTCCGTAGAGCATCCTCGGCCGAGAAGCATCCGGCGGTGTTGGGCAGGATGGTGTACCGCCGCGGGTCGAGGAAGTCGAGCAGGTTGCGCCCTTCGCGGTCGAACAGCCGCTCGCGGCGGACCGCCACCGTCACCACCTCGGCCCCGCTCGCCGCGAGGCACTCGCGCATCAGCTCGAGCGTCGTGTACTTCCCCGTGCCGACGAATAGCCGGCTGTGCACGACATGGCTGCCGATCTTCAGCGGCGCGGGGTCGAAGTCGATCGCATGGCCGGTTCCGTCACTCGCCGCGCAACTCTCGGGGGCGCCGCCGCCGACGAGCGTCACGATCTCCAGGATGTCGCCGGAGGAGACGTCGGTCACGGCGTGCCGGGACCGGGTGACCAGCGACTGGTTGAGCTCGACGGCCACGTACTCCGGCTGCACCGCGAGGTGCCGGAGCAAACCCGCGACGGTGATCGGACCGGGCAGCTCGCGCCGCTCGCCGTTGATGGTAACGTGCACGATCGATCCCACCACCGCGCTCCCCGGCCTGTCAGCCCCGGCCATCCGCGTCCGGAGCGGTTGGCGCCCCGGCCTCATCCCCGTTTTCTCACTCTTTTTCGGCCCCGCATCGACGAGAGTTCATCGTATCGGCCGCCGCGCGCCGGGGTCAAGCCGACGCGCGGGCCGTTGCTGGCACCGTTGTTGCACCCCAATGCGCTGATGATCTAGGTCTTCCCGCGCGGGGAGGCTGTCCCTCAACCGGAGCGACTCCGATGACCTTGCTGAAGCTGGCGATCGGGCTGGGGCTGTTGATGGTGGCGGGTTCCGCGGCAGTGGCACAGGCCCAGCAGGGCGAGGCGGCGTCAGACGACAAGGACAGACCCTGCACGCCCGAGGACCTCGTCGGCCGCTACATGATCGTCTCGGGCGAGAAGTACGGCATGCCGGAGCCCGAGGAGCGGATCAAGGGGACGATCGTCACGTTCACGAAGGACTCGGTGGTTGTCGCCGACAAGGACAAAAAGGAACTGTACTCGGCGAATTACAAGCTCGGCTCGAAGAAGAACCCCGCCGACATCATCATGACCAGCAAGGTCGAGTCCTCGGCCGGCGAGGAGGCCCGCGGCCTCATCAAGAAGGAGGGCGAGACGCTGCATTTGATCTACGCCCTGCCCACCGGCGAGATTCCGACCGGGTTCAAGACCAAGGAGAAGCAGTTGATGTTCGTGATGAAGAAGGCCGAGTGATTGACGGGACGGGGCCGGTTATGAGCGTCGGCGAGGGGGGCGTAATACCAAACGTGACCGACCAGGACAGTACCCGCGTCCAGATCCACCTTGAACGTGAACCCCATGGGCGCTTCGAACGTCATGCGAACGTCCCCCTCTCTCGATTCACTCGAAGCGAACGGATCATCGCGAGGTATCTGGTCCGCAGCATGACTCGTCCGGGTAAGCGCCTGGCGTTGACTGGTTTCGGACCGCATCCAGATTTCCGCAAGTTCGTTGAGAGCTCGCTCGGACCAGACGACCCGAAACATCACAAGGACTCCAGGTACGCCAGCACCTCGGCTATGGAGCCGAGCTTCCCTGGATTGGCGAAACGCTCCTGCAACTTCGCGACCGTACGCGACGGCGTCGGCGTCGCGATCCCGCCCTCAAACCGACCTTCCTGGCCCGTCCATCAGCCGCCGGTTGCGCGCGATGTGAAAGTGGCAAAGCGCGATCGCGCAGGCGTCGGCGACGTCGTGCGGTTCGGGCAGGCGATCGAGGCCCAGCTCGGCCATGATGGCGTGCTGGATCTGGCTCTTGGGCGCCCGGCCGCTGCCGGTGAGCGTCTTCTTGATCCGCGTGGGCGCATAGCCGACGACGGGCGTCTCGCGCAGCGCGGCGGCCAGCACGATCACCCCGCGGGCGTGCGACATGAGGAGCGCAGTCCGCGGAAACTTGACGTGGCTATGCACCTGCTCGAGCGCGACGGCCGACGGCGGGAACGCGTCGAGCACCTCGAGGATCCCGCGGTGGATCCACGCCAGCCGTTCGCCCAACGACTTGCAGCCGGCGCCCGGGCGGATCACGCCGGCCTCAGCCACGAACGCTCCGCGCGGCGAGGGCTCGACGACCGCATAGCCGGTGACGTTCAGGCCGGGATCGACCCCAACCACTCGCCCTGGCATCGGGCCGGCCGATTGCTGGACCTTTTCCCTCGACGCGACGGCCATCCCGGGCATCCTCCCCT